>JAAELZ010000141.1 GCA_024226105.1 Pseudomonadota bacterium
GCCACAAATCGGAATGGACAGCCTGGCACGGGGCAGCCTGTTGCACAAGGTGCTGGAAGCAATCTGGCAGGAACTTCAGGATTCGAGGGCCCTGTGTGAGCATATTGAAAGGGGCACACTCAAAGAACTTATTCACCGGCACACACAGGAACAGTTGGATATTTTCCCTGTGCACAGTGGGCTCGGCGAAGGCTTTTCCCATGCTGAAACTCAAAGACTGGATACCCTGGTAGCAGAATGGCTAAACCTGGAAGCACAACGCCCGGCTTTTGAGGTGGAGGCGACTGAACAAAAACTGCAACACTCCATTAACGGACTGAATCTTAGCTTCACCCTTGATCGCGTAGACCAACTGGCGACATCCGATCATCAATCCCAGGCCGGGAGATCCTGCCTGATTATGGATTATAAAAGTGGCAACTGCGAGCTTAAGGATTGGACGGGAGAACGTCCCGGACAACCGCAAATGCCCCTGTACTTTCTGGCTTTGGGAGAAAACAGGCCGGATACAGGCATTGATGCACTGAGCTACGCCCAGATCAAGCCTGGCTTGTGTCAATTTATCGGGATCAGCCGCCTGCAGGGCACCCTGCCTGAAGTGAAAAGCCTGGAAACACTTGGAGCCGGTACTTCGCTCAAAAAAGAAATCAGGGAATGGTCGCAGCTCAAACCTGTATGGGAAGCGCGCATCAAAAAGATCGTCGGAGATTATCAACAGGGACTTGCACACGTAGACCCTAAATCTGCCAGTAGCTGCACTTTCTGCAATTTTGCCCCGCTATGCCGAATTCATACCCGGGATTTACAGGAAGGAGGCGACATCAATGAGTGACCCCAGCCCCGGCGACATGGTGCTACCAGACCAAAACGCCCGGGAACAGGCGCTTTTACCGACCCAATCATTCATCGTTCAGGCTCCGGCCGGTTCGGGTAAAACCGGGCTACTGGTGCGGCGAATACTGAAGCTGCTGGGCGCTGTCGAAAAACCGGAAGAAATCCTCGCAATCACATTTACCCGCAAAGCCACCGCAGAGATGCGTAAACGCGTAATAGACGCACTGCATAATGCCTATACCGGGAAGGCTTTTGAGGCTCATGAGCAGGATATGGAGATCCACGCTCGTGTCGCACTGGCCCGGGATAAAGAAAAACAATGGCAGTTGCTGCAACAACCACAGCGCCTGAGAATTCAAACCATAGATTCCCTGTGTGCCGAACTGGTGCGCAAAATGCCCTGGTCAACGCGCTTTGGTGGCGTACCACAGATTGAAACCGACCTGGAAACGCTCTACACCCGCGCCGCGCAAAGCCTGATTGAAAAAATCGACACCCCTTCCCTGCAAACTGCGCTCGGCACCCTGCTTATATTTAGCAATGGAGATCTGCAAATCCTTAAAAGGCAGCTTGCTGGCATGCTATATCAGCGGGAAGCAATCCTGAGGTTGATTTTTTGGTACAAAGCACTGGATTCACGTAAGGATATTGAACAACACTGGCTGGCTATTTTTGAACAGTCCATAGAGGCGCTCGAACAGGCATTCGGGCCCGGTTTGTCGGAAGAGTTACTTGAGCTGACCCGTTATGCCGAACAGCACCGTGTTGAGTCGGCTGCACCTCTGACCGAAGAACAAATTGATGCTCTGTATCATGCCTCTCGACGCCCGGATTTAAACATTCGAGCCTTGCGCTGGAAGTTGATTGATCAAATGCTATGCACCACAAAAGGTGTTTTTCGTAAGTCCGTGAACAAAAATGATGGTTTCCCGACAAACGATGCGGCCAAAACACGCATGCGGGAAATCCTCACTGATCTACAGGATGACACCAGGGCTCAAGCCATATTTAAGCAGTTTCGGCGCGTACCCGACCCTCGAATCAGCGATTCTGAGTGGGCGCGCCTGCAAGCGATGAAAACGATAATACCCGCATTGGCTCAGGAACTGTACGTCATCATGTCTGAGCACAATTGTGCCGACTATGATGAGTTATCACAGCGCGCAATAAATGCACTGGGTGATCCGGACAATCCAAGCGACCTGGCCCTGATCCAGGATTACCGGATAAAGCACATTCTGATGGATGAGTTTCAGGATACCTCACCGGCACAACTGCGGCTATTGGAACGACTCACCGCGGGCTGGCAATCAGATGATAGTGGACGCAGCCTTTTTCTGGTTGGTGATCCAATGCAATCGATATACGGCTTTCGTGGTGCCGATGTGCGCGTATTCCTGAAGGTGCGTAATTCGGGGATTAACGATATTCGCCCGCAATCACTGGAGTTAACGGTTAATTTTCGCTCTTCACCTGATATTGTTAACTGGGTCAACAAAACCATGCACCCGATTTTTCCGCAAAAAGATGAACCGGCTTTAGCCAGGGTAAAGTATAGCGCTTCTACAGCGCACCAATCCTGTTACGGTTCAATAAATACCCATTTATGTATTGCCGAGAACACACAAAATGCCGCCGACTACCGCTACAGCGAAGCGCAGCAAATTCTCAAACATATCCGTGCTCTTCAGGAACAGCATCCTGAGGATAGTATTGCGGTACTGGCCCGCAAACGCTCCCCGCTAACCGCGCTTGCAGAATGCCTGCGCGCATCGCAAACAGCCTTTGAGGCGGTTGACCTGGAGACGCTTGATGAACAAAGCATTATTCAGGATTTAATCAGCCTGTGTGGCATTTTCCTGCAACCTATGGACACGCTGTCCTGGCTGGCGGTATTACGCGCTCCCTGGAACGGCCTGAGCTTGAAAGATCTCACGCTGCTACGTGAGCTAAACATGGCCGTAGTCGAGGTGCTGAAAAATGACCTGCTGCCTGAAACGATCAGCGTGGCCGGCAGAGAGGCCCTAAGCCGCGCTCAAGCAGTGTTGTTACCCCTGATCGAGGTTGGGCGACGCCAGGAGTTGCATCAGCGCGTGCGTCGCGCCTGGCTGGCACTAAGAGGGCCTGCCTGCTTTGGGAAGCACGAACTGGTACACGTTGAACCATTTTTTGAAATGTTAATAGCACTGGAATCTGAACCTAATGGCCTCAGCCGTGAACGCCTGCACCAGGCGTGCAAGCAACATAAATCTTCCGCTCCCGCAAACACTCTGAAACTGATGACCTTTCATAAAGCGAAAGGACTTGAATTTGATCACGTTATTTTGACCGGCCTGGCCGGAAAATCGGGCGGCGATAATCGACGACAGCCACTACTGTATAGCGCACATTCGGGTGAAACCATCCTGGTGGCGCCGGGCTCACGTGCAGATGAGCTGCCCCCCACCAAAGCGGGCTTCATCAAGCAACATCACAAATCAATCGAAGACGAAGAGGCTGCGCGGCTTTTGTATGTCGCGCTCACTCGGGCAAAAAAACAGCTGTTTCTGTTCGCCACCTTAAAGCGCAATACCGGGGGAGAGCCTGGCACTCCTCAGCAGGGTAGCCTTTTGCACCTGCTATGGCCTGAATTGCAGGCTGATTTTGAACGCCCGGAGTTTCAAACTGAAGCCTCCGGCAATGACCGTCCTGCGCTGGAATACCCGGACAACCCTAAAAGCGTTCCCCTGCTGAGTCTGGCTTCACCGCTGGAACCCGTTCAACTTCCCGCGGATATCCAATACCTGCCGCATAGCTATCCCGTAAACCAGGACGAAATTGAATTTAGCTGGGCGCAGGAAGACGCACGAATTGTTGGACTTGTCATCCATCAGCTGCTTGAGCTTGCTGATTTGACTCAGTTGACAGCCTGGCAGAAAGAGATAAATCAACACGCGATCAATACCAGCCTGATACGCTTCGGTTTGATTTCAGAACGCATTGAGAATGCTGGCAGACGAGTAACTCGAATCTTGCAAACTATCTCAAATGATAAGCGCGCACACTGGTTGTTTGACCCCCGCCATCAGGACATCAAGCGTGAATGGGCTTTAAGTTGCGCACTAAACGGGCATGTCTCGAACTATGTTATTGACCGCAGTTTCGTCGATGAAAACGATATACGCTGGATCATCGATTTCAAAACCAGCGCGCATGAAGGTGGAAACCTGCAAAGCTTTCTGGATGAAGAAGAGCAACGCTACTCCGAACAACTAATGCAATACGGTTCATTAGCCCATGTTCTGGAGCCGGATCGTGAAATCCGGCTTGGTTTATATTTCCCGGCTATAGCGCAATGGCGTGAACGAAAATATACGCCCCCGGCCTAGTGGGAAATCCCGAGTATTTCCGCCGCCTCCATTGGGGTAGCCAACTCACGCCCGACTTCATGAATAATGCGGGCAGCGCGTTCAACGAGTTGCCGGTTGCTGGCAAATTCGCCTTTGCGAATATAAAGATTATCCTCTAAACCAACCCGACAGTTACCCCCCTGACAAGCTGCCTGAGCAACAATATCAAACTCCCAACGGGAAATACCAAAGGCGCTCCAACGGGCATTTTCGGGCAGCAGATTCTTCATGACATTCAATATTTCTGGTGTTGCAGGTGAGGCATGCGGCACACCCAGGCACAGCTGAAACATTGGCGGGCCATCTATCAGCCCTTCTTTAATCAACTTATGCGCAAACATGATGTGGCCCGGCTCGAATACCTCGATCTCAGCTTTCACCCCAAGCTCCTGGATGCGCCCGGCCATGATGCGTAAATGCTCGGGTGTATTAACAAAAATGACCTCGCCAAAATTGAACGTTCCCACGTCCAGGGTACATATATCCGGTTTAAGTTCCTCTATATGCTTCAGACGCTCAAGTGGTTGCACAAGCGTTGTACCCGGGCCACCGATCCTGGGGTCGTCCAGGCCAGGAGTGAAGCGTGCGCCTTCACTGGTGGTCAGGTTTATCAGCACATCGGTATCTGAATCCCGAACGCGTTCAACCACTTCCTTAAACAGCGCCGCATCACCGGATCGCAACCCGGTTTGTGTATCTCGCACATGAATATGCGCGATCGCGGCACCTGCTTTTGCCGCCTCAATACAGTCGTTGGCTATCTGTTCAGGTGTTATGGGATAGTCCGGATGCGAATGGACATTTGGATGCCCGCCAGTAACCGCACAGCTTAGAATGATTTTGTTGCTCATGACCGTTAGCTCATTGTTCGATTTATGAAGTAAAGTTTACACCAGGCAATCACCAAAATGGGTTAGTGATTTCACAGAAAACATATACAAACCCCCTGTTTGTACTAACAACGTGCAGGGTAAACAAAAAAGGCGCCTTAAGGCGCCTTTCCTAATATCGACTTTTGGAACAGACTATGCGTCTTCCTCATCATCAAAATCATCATCGTCTGACACATCCAGACCTTTGGCCGCCATGATGTCGCGATCAACCAGCTGTACGTAGGCCATGGGGGCATTATCGCTGACGCGGTTGCCGCATTTCAGGATACGCGTATAGCCACCCGGGCGGTCTGCAAAGTGCGGCCCCAGTTCATCAAACAGCTTGCCGACTATATCGCGATCGCGCAAACGAGCGAACGCCAAACGACGGTTTGCAACACTGGCGGTGCCGGCAAGTGTAATAAGGGGCTCAACTACCTTACGCAGCTCTTTTGCTTTGGGTACGGTCGTTTTGATTTGTTCGTGACGCAACAAAGACACCGCCATGTTTTTGAACATGGCCTTACGGTGTGAGGCATTACGGTTAAGTTGTCGACCAGAGTGACGATGTCGCATTTTATTAGAACCTGTATATTAATCAGTAACGATAGAAGCGGGCGGCCAGTTCTCGAGTTTAGTACCCAGAGTAAAGCCACGCTCAGCCAATACGTCTTTAATTTCTGTTAGTGATTTCTTGCCCAAGTTAGGCGTTTTCAGAAGATCCGTCTCGGTGCGTTGAACCAGATCACCCACGTAATAGATATTCTCTGCCTTCAGGCAATTCGCAGAACGAACCGTCAGCTCAAGATCATCAACCGGATTCAACAGACCCGGATCAATTTCCGGCTCAATTTCCTCAGGCGCCTGAATAGTAGATTCTTCAAGATTTACGAAAGTGGCAATCTGCTCGTGAAGAACAGTTGCTGCGCGGGTAATTGCATCTTCCGGGTCGACGGTTCCGTTGGTCTTCATGTTGATGATCAGGCGGTCCAGGTCGGTGCGCTGCTCAACCCGCGCGTCCTCGACGTTATAGGCCACCGTACCCACCGGGCTGTATATTGCATCTAGATGCATGACGCCCACTTCTTCCGTATCTTCTTCTGATTTGCGCGCAACGGCCGTTTCATAACCACGACCCTGACGAACCGTGAGAGTCATCTCTACGCTACCCTCTTTCGATATCGTACAAATGAAATGCTCTGGATCTACGATCTCTGCATCGTGTTCTGTTTCGATATCTGCAGCCGTCACAACACAGGGGCCCTTTTTCCTGATACTCAGAATTGCCTCCGAGCGGTCATTCAAGCGAACCGGCAAATCTTTGAGGTTGAGTAAAATATCGATGACATCTTCCTGTACACCTTTGATTGTCGAATACTCGTGCAAAACACCGTCGATTTTGACGGATATAATGGCAGCACCCGGGATAGAAGACATCAGGATGCGCCGCATGGCGTTACCCAGGGTATGTCCAAAACCGCGTTCTAATGGCTCGATAACGACACGGCATTCGTTGTTTTCGTTTTTTACTTCGACAACGCGTGGTCTCAAGAATTCAAGCGAAGCTGTTTCTTGCATAATTAAACCTGTATGAATAGTGTGACAGAAAAATTACTTGGAGTACAAAGCGACTACGAGTGCTTCTTCGATATCAGGGGGCAATTGATCGCGTTCCGGTGAGGCTTTAAAAACGCCTTTCACCTTGGCCACGTCCACGTCGACCCAATCCACGATACCAATTTGTTCTGCCAGTTCAAGCGCCGCAGTAACCCGCAGCTGCTTTTTACTTTTTTCGCGCACTTCCACAACATCGCCTGCTTGAACCTGATAAGATGGAATATTTACAACCTTTCCGTTTACCATGATAGTTTTATGGCTTACCAGTTGGCGGGATTCTGCACGTGTAACACCAAAACCCATACGATAAACAACGTTATCCAGACGGCCTTCCAGCAATTGCAATAAGTTCACACCGGTAGATCCTTTGGTGCCGGCCGCTTTCTTATAGTAGGAAACGAATTGCTTTTCCATCATGCCATACATACGGCGTAATTTTTGCTTCTCGCGCAGTTGAGTACCGTACACGGTTTCGCGTGGACGACGGGCACCTGCACTAACACCTGGAACACGGTCAAATTTGCATTTTGATTCGATCGAACGTGCAGGGCTTTTCAGGAATAAATCCGTACCTTCACGACGCGCAAGTTTACACTTGGGACCAATATATCTAGCCATTTTTAATAACCTCTATTAAACGCGTCGGCGCTTTGATGGACGACAGCCGTTGTGCGGCAGGGGTGTCACATCGATTAAATTCTGAATTTCAAAGCCTGAAGCTTGCAATGCGCGTGTAGCGGATTCACGACCCGGGCCAGGGCCATTGAATAGAACGTCAAGTATTTTGACGCCAAACTCTTTCGCCTTTACAGCACATTGCTCAGCAGCGACCTGCGCAGCAAACGGGGTGCTTTTACGTGATCCTTTGAATCCTGCATGACCGGCAGATGACCAGCATAGCGTATTGCCATGACGATCGCTGATGGTAACGATTGTATTATTGAAGGTCGCATGGATATGCGCAACACCTTCACTTACAGTCTTCTTAACTTTAACTTTTGCCATGATGGACTACTACCTTAACGTTTGATCGGGCGACGGGGGCCTTTGCGCGTACGCGCGTTGGTTTTTGTGCGCTGACCACGCAACGGTAAACCACGACGATGACGAATACCGCGATACGACGCCATATCCATCAATCGTTTGATATTCATTGATACTTCGCGGCGAAGGTCACCTTCTACTGAGAGCTCTGTCACCTTCTGGCGCAATGTCTCTGCCTGCTCCTCAGTTAGATCCTGAACCTTGGTCTCGCGAGCGACACCAGCCGCATCACACAAGCTCTGCGCCGTTGAACGTCCAATGCCGTAGATATGCGTTAAGCCTATCTCTATGTGTTTATAACTGGGTAAATTTATACCTGCAATACGTGCCACTTTATTTCTCTTTTATAAAATGTTTTAGCCCAAAAACCGCCACCCCCTGAAAGGGCGCGCGATGTTACCAAAAATGCGCTAGCCGAACAATACCGGGTTGAATATAAATTCAGGAAATCCGATATTTGTTCGCCTGCCCGCTTTCAGTTAACCCTGGCGTTGTTTATGACGTGGTTCTTTACAAATAACACGAACCACACCGTTACGTTTTACGATTTTGCAATTACGGCAAATCTTTTTGACGGATGCTCTTACTTTCATCTCGAAACTCCTGCCCTATCGGGACATACCCGCGCCACCGATGGCGCTAGATTTCTTTAAAATGCTGTCGTATTGACGTGACATCAAATGCGATTGCACCTGATTGATAAAGTCCATCAATACCACAACAATGATCAATAGTGACGTACCACCAAAATAAAAGGGGACGCTGTATTGAACAATCAAAAATTCAGGAATCAGGCATACCAGCGTGATATACATCGCACCGATCAGAGTCAAACGTGTAACCACACCATCGATATAGTTGGTTGTTTGTATTCCTGGGCGTATACCCGGTACAAATGCACCTGATTGTTTTAAATTATCTGCGATTTCCTTGGGGTTGAAAATCAACGCCGTGTAGAAAAAACAGAAGAAAATGATCATGCCTGCATACACCATGGTGTAAACCGGCTGCCCGGGTTGCAGGGTAGTCGAGATATCGCGTACCCAGCCCATGCTCTCGCTGCTCTGGCTTAACCAGCTGCCAAGGCTTGCGGGAAACAAAATAATACTGGAAGCAAATATGGGCGGAATAACGCCGGCCATGTTCAACTTCAGAGGCAAAAAGCTTTGCTGTGCCTGAACCATTTTTCGCCCTTGCATACGTTTAGCGTAATGGATCGGAATTCGGCGTTGAGCACGTTCAACAAACACCACAAAATAGGTTATTGCCAGTACACCAATGAACAGCAGCAAGACAAAAATGTACGAGAACTGACCATTTTTAGCCAGTTCAATGGTGCCACCTACCGCAGACGGCAGGCCTGAAATGATGGACGAAAAAATGATAAACGATATACCGTTACCAATGCCGCGTTCGGTTATCTGCTCACCCAGCCAAACCAGGAACATGGTACCGCTAACCAGCGTGGCGACCATAATAATCTTAAAACCCAGCCCCGGAATGAGCACCACTGCCTGGCCGTTAATCTGCTGAGACTCAACCGCAATAGAAATTCCGAGCGCCTGGAACACCGCCAGTATGGCCGTGAAATAGCGGGTATACTGGGTGATTTTACGACGCCCGGCTTCGCCTTCTTTTTTTAGTTGTTCGAAATAGGGGATTACTGCTGTCATCATCTGAATGATGATAGACGCCGAGATATAGGGCATAACACCCAAAGCAAAAATTGACAAACGGCTCAACGCGCCACCGGAGAACATATTAAATACATCCAGTATTGATCCGCGCATCGAGTCGAACAATGCCGACAGGGCGATTGGGTCAATTCCCGGGACAGGAAGGTGGGTACCCAGGCGATAGACAACGATGGCCCCGACCAGAAACCCTATACGCTGCCACAGGTCGCCAAGACCACCCATGCCTCCGCCGGATTTTCCTTTTACGCCTTTTTTTGCCATGATAAACCTGTCCTTAAGCCGCCCGGCTTAAGCTTCGATGCTGCCGCCAGCTTTTTCAATCGCGGCTAGCGCACCTTTGGTCGCTGAAATACCCTTAAGCTTGACAGCTTTGGTTACTTCACCGGACAAAATAACTTTTGCTTTCTCAGTCGCCTGCGTTACGATGCGCGCGGCTTTGAGAGCTTCCAGATCAATAATTTCTGCATCGATACCATTCAGCTCATTAAGACGGATCTCAACACTGTGACGATTGACTCGCGCAGTAAAACCACGCTTGGGCAAACGACGCTGCAAAGGCATCTGACCGCCTTCAAAACCGGTTTTGTGATATCCACCTGAGCGTGATTTCTGGCCCTTCATACCACGACCACAGGTCTTGCCGGTGCCTGAACCAGGACCACGACCCACACGCCTGGCGGACGGACGTGAATTCTCTGCTGCTTTTAATGTATTTAAACGCATTTTATTACCTCGCCCTCTAGGCGTCTTCGCACTCGAGCATGTAAGATACTTTCTTAATCATGCCACGGTTTTCGGGTGTATCGATCACTTCTACTGAGTGATGCATTCGTCGTAAACCCAGGCCACGCACGCAAGCCTGGTGCTTTTTCAAGCGACCATTTATGCTGCGGATCAGCTTTACGCGTATTTTTTTAGTTTCTGCCATGACGCTTACCTGTTATAAGTCTTCGACGTTAATACCACGCTTGGCCGCGATCTGATCAGGGCTGCGCATATTTTTCAGCGCGTCCAGCGTGGCGCGCGTGACATTGATGGGGTTTGTAGTACCGATCACTTTAGCCAGTACGTTTTCAACACCCACGGCTTCAAAAACCGCACGCATTGTACCACCGGCAATAATACCGGTACCTTCTGAAGCCGGACGAATCACGACGTGTGCAGAACCATGACGACCCACAACCGGATATTGCAGCGTAGTGCCATCAAGTTTGACTTTAAACATGCTTTGACGCGCATTTTCCATCGCTTTTTGCACGGCATTTGGAACTTCGCGTGCATTACCACGCCCCATTCCGATACGGCCATTGCCATCGCCAACCACGGTTAACGCGGAAAAACCGAAAACCCGGCCGCCCTTGACCACTTTCGCAACACGGCGAATGTTGATCAGCTGCTCGGTAAACTCTTGCTCTGTATTATCGCGATCACGCTTTTGATGCTTCGCCATGATTAGTCTCTTACTATTTCTACTTTGGATTAATTGTCAGCTTGAATTAGAATTTCAAACCAGCTTCACGTGCTGCATCAGCAAATGCTGCGATGCGCCCGTGGTACTTAAAACCCGACCGGTCAAACGCTACGCTATCTATGCCGGATTCAGTCGCACGTTGTGCAAGTTTCGTCCCAACCACCTTAGCTGCATCAATATTGCCGCTATTCTTGATTTCTTTACGCACTTCAGCATCTAGCGTTGATGCGCTAGCCAGTACATTCGCTCCATCTGCACTCATAACTTGAGCGTAAAAATGCCGTGGTGTACGGTAAACGCTTAAACGCGTAACGTTCAGGCGACGAATTTGTGCGCGGGTTTTACGGGCGCGTCTTAATCGTGCTTTTCTTTTAAAGTTCATTTTCTTCAAATACCAAAATTAAGCTTTCTTAGCCTGTTTACGAACAACATACTCGTCTGTATATCGAATACCTTTGCCTTTATAAGGCTCGGGCGGACGAAAGGCACGGATATTCGCCGCTGCCTGGCCAACGCGTTGCTTGTCTGAGCCGCGTACGATAATTTCAGTCTGCGTAGGTGTCTCTGCGGTTACACCTTCAGGCAAATCATAATTAATATCGTGCGAGAATCCCAACTGCAGGTTCAGAGATTTACCCTGAGCCTTGGCACGGTATCCAACGCCGATGATTGACAACTTCTTTTCGAAACCTTCTGACACACCAGTCACCATATTATTGATCAGTGCACGAGTGGTACCCGACATGGCACCCAATTTCTCGTTGCCGCCGATTTCAACGGATAACTGCCCGTCTTCCTGTTTCAACTCAATACCGCTTAGCAGATTTAGTGATAATTCGCCTTTCGCGCCTTTCACCGTCACTACGCCTTCACCGATATTAACGTCTACGCCAGCAGGAATCGCAATGGGTGCTTTACCTATACGTGACATGAATAAACCTCTTAATTTAGAACTTATTTAGAATACGGAGCAAAGAACTTCACCACCGATGCCCGCTTTGCGCGCTGCTTTATCGGTCATGATGCCCTTGGAGGTGGAAATCAAAGCGATTCCCATGCCACCATTAATGCTTGGCAAATTATCTTTTTCAGCGTAAACGCGTAAACCCGGTGTAGAGACTCGTCTAATAGTTTCAATAACCGGCGCGCCCTGGAAGTACTTAAGCTTAATGCTTAAGGTTTTAATCGCACTTTCGCCTTCCACTTCGTAATCACTTATGAAGCCTTCATTTTTAAGTGCCTTCGCGATTGCCACTTTCAGCTTGGCGCTGGGCATGGAAACGCTTTGCTTGGATGCTTTACCCGCGTTACGTAAGCGAGTCAGCATATCTGCAATAGGATCTTGCATACTCATATCTTTACTCCTACCAACTGCCTTTAGTGACGCCTGGCGCTTCGCCACGCATGGCGATTTCACGAAGACGGATTCGTGACAAACCAAACTTACGGAAATAACCATGTGGACGACCCGTCAGGCCACATCGGTTACGATAACGTGATTTACTGGAATCACGAGGCATCTTCTGTAATGCGATCATCGCATCCCATTTAGAATCGTAATCCAGGTTTTCATCTTTACAGGCAGCGCGCAAACTATCGCGTTTTTCGACGAGTTGCTTAGCCAGTTTTCCACGTTTTACGTTACGTAAAACCATTGCTGTTTTCGCCATATCTTTAGCTCTTCAATGGAAAGTTAAATTCAGTCAGCAGCGCTTTTGCGTGCTCATCGGATTCTGCATCAATGGTGATGCAAACATCCATGCCACGCAGGGCATCTACCTTATCGTAGTCGATTTCCGGAAATACAATCTGCTCGGTAATACCAAACGCGTAGTTACCACGACCATCAAATGATTTCGGGCTCAGACCACGGAAATCGCGAATACGCGGGATTGCAATTGAGATAAGTCGATCCAGAAATTCATACATCCGTTCACGACGCATCGTTACCTTTGCGCCAATCGGCCAACCTTCACGAATTTTGAATGCCGCCTCGGACTTTCGCGCATTGCGAATAATGGGCTGTTGACCACTGATCTTACGCAGATCTTCGGTCGCACTTTCCAGCACCTTCTTATTTCCGATTGCTTCACCCAATCCCATGTTCAAGGTGATTTTCTTGATACGGGGAATACGCATAGGGTTGTCTAAATCCAGAGATTTCTGGAGCTTAGGAGCTATCTCAGTTTTGTATTTGTCTTGTAATCTAGCCATTTTGCCAAGTCTGTTTATCTGTACCCAATCTAATTATCAGAGATCTAATTATCTTAGATAGTTATGCAAGGTCGATTGTTTCGCCGTTGGATTTGTAAAAACGCACCTTACGACCGTCATCCAGGGTTTTAAAACCCACACGGTCCGCTTTGCCCGTTGCCGGGTTATACAAACCAATATTAGATAACTGAATCGCGGCTTCCTGTTCTACGATACCGCCCGTTACGCCCGTTTGCGGGTTACCGCGCACGTGCTTTTTGACGGTATTAATGTCGTTCACCATAGCTTTGCCATTGGCCAACACCTTTAACACGGTACCACGCTTGCCTTTATCTTTACCGGCGAGCACGATTACCTCGTCACCTTTTTTAATTTTGTTCATTTGCCTGTGCCTGCTATATCAGAGCTATAAAACTTCGGGCGCCAAAGAGATAATGCGCATGAATCGCTCGGAACGCAGTTCGCGCGTTACCGGGCCAAAAATACGAGTTCCCAGGGGCTGCAAATTTGCGTTCAGCAAAACCGCTGCGTTTGAGTCAAAACGGATCGTAGATCCATCGCGACGACGCACACCTTTTTTTGTACGAACGATAACTGCATCGTACACATCACCTTTTTTAACTTTGGAGTTAGGCAAAGCTTCTTTTACGCTGATTTTAATAACGTCACCAATACCAGCGTAGCGACGTTTAGAGCCACCCAGCACTTTGATACACATTACTTCTTTAGCGCCACTATTGTCGGCTACCGACATTCTGGATTGCATCTGAATCATTGCAATATCCTCGTTAATTCGCTGTACGTCTTAGCTTGCGCGGCTGATTATTTCAACCAGGCGCCAGCTTTTGGTTTTAGATAAAGGACGACACTCTTCAATAATGACAGTATCACCTTCGTTACACTCATTCTGCTCATCATGCGCGTGCAATTTGGTTGAACGACGTATGATTTTCTTGTACAAGGGATGCTTCACCTGACGCTCAATCAGCACAGTGATACTTTTATCTGCCCTGGCACTCAGTACGTTGCCCTGTACCGAACGTTGTACCTTATTTTCTTTTTGCTCAGCCATTACTCTGCTCCAGCGGATGTCGATGCCATTTCAGTCTGCACGGTTTTAATGCGTGCAATATCTTTCTGAACGGCTTTGAAACGCGCAGGATTAGACAGTTGCCCGCTTGATCTCTGCATGCGCAAATTAAATTGTTCTTGTCTCAATTCAAGCAAAGCCTTTTCCAGGTCTTCGCTTGATTTCTTGCGTAAATCGCTGGCATTCATGTTATCCACCGTGACGGGTTACGAATGATGTTTTAAACGGCAGTTTTGCCGCGGCTAATGCAAACGCTTCACGCGCTAGCTCTTCCGGCACACCCTCTACTTCATAGAGCATGCGGCCAGGCTGAATCAGACAAACCCAATGGTCAACTGAACCTTTACCTTTACCCTGACGAACTTCCAGGGGCTTTTTGGTGATAGGCTTATCGGGAAATACCCGAATCCAGATGCGTCCACCACGTTTGATGTGACGTGTCATTGCGCGTCGGGCAGATTCAATCTGGCGTGCGGTCATACGGCCCCGGCCGGTTGCTTTCAAACCGAACTCGCCAAAACTGACTTTATTGCCGCTTTGTGCCAGGCCGCGGTTGCGACCTTTATGCATCTTTCTAAATTTAGTACGTTTAGGTTGTAACATGACTAATCTAAGGTTTATTAAGCCGGGCGACTATTGCGCTTTGGCTGTTTTTTTGTCTTCTGTACTTTCAGTGACAGGGCTATCGGCAAAAATTTCACCTTTATAGATCCACACTTTAATACCCAAAATACCGTAAGTGGTTAAGGCTTCGGCAGTTGCATAATCCACATCAGCACGAAGCGTATGCAGAGGCACACGTCCTTCTCGATACCATTCTTTTCGCGCAATCTCCGCACCGTTCAAACGACCGGAAACCATAATCTTGATACCTTCAGCACCCAGACGCATGGCATTTTGCAGTGAGCGCTTTGTTGCACGACGATATGCTACACGCCCAACCAGCTGTTGCGCGATGCTGTCAGCAACAAGTTGCGCATCGAGCTCGGGCTTACGCATTTCTTCAACAGACACGGACACGACACCCTTAACGCGCGCATTCAACTGGGCGCGTAATTTTTCGATATCCTGGCCTTTTTTGCCGATTACGATACCCGGTCGCGCAGTATGTATACGAACGTTAATGTTTTCAGCATTGCGCTCGATACGGACCTTGCTGACCGCCGCATTCGCTAACCTGGTTTTCAGGAACGAGCGAATATTCTGATCTTCGATCAATTGCTCGCTGTATTCACGTCCGGTAGCGAACCATTTGGAATCCCAATCCCGGATGATGCCGAGACGAATGCCATTAGGATGTACTTTTTGACCCATTGTGCCTACCTGTTATTGTCTATTTAGCTTTCGCTGGTTTTGGATCATCACTTACTACAATCGTAATGTGTGATGTTCTTTTTAAAATGCGTGTACCGCGGCCCTTGGCGCGCGCACGAAAACGCTTGAGAGTGGGCCCTTCATCGACCATCGCGACACTTACCCAAAGCTCATCGATATCAGCACCTTCATTATGCTCGGCATTAGCGATCGCAGAATTTAGAGTTTTGGCGACTAAGCCTGCTGCCTTTTTGGGGCTGAACTGCAATATCTCTAGCGCTTTATCGACTGGCTTACGACGAATCTGATCCGCTACCAGACGTACTTTCTGCGCAGAAATACGATTATGTTTTGTGAGTGCTCTAACTTGCATTTTATTTCGCCTTTCTATCTGCGAGATGTCCGCGGAATGTACGCGTTGGCGCAAATTCGCCCAGTTTGTGTCCGACCATATTCTCGTTGATCAATACCGGAATATGCTGACGACCATTATGTACCGCGATCGTCAAACCTACGAATTCAGGCATAACCATTGAACGACGTGACCAGGTCACGATCGGACGACGATTTTTCTCTTCTTGTGCCGTGAGTACTTTTGACCACAAATGGTGATCGACAAACGGACCTTTACGTATTGAACGAGGCATGTCTATTTCTTCCGTCTACGGATAATCATATTATTTGAACGCTTGTTAACGCGCGTGCGATAGCCTTTAGTCGGCACACCCCAGGGCGAACAAGGGTGACGACCACCTGAGGTGCGGCCTTCACCACCACCATGTGGATGATCTACTGGGTTCATCGCGACACCACGAACGGTTGGCCGGATACCACGCCAGCGACTCGCACCGGCTTTACCCAGTTTGCGTAAGCTGTGCTCAGCATTTCCAACACTACCAACAGTGGCACGACATTCGATCAGCACCTTACGCATTTCGCCTGAGCGAAGCCGTAACTGTGCATAATTCCCTTCACGGCCTATATACTGGACCGCTGCGCCGGCAGATCGCGCTATTTGCGCTCCTTTACCCGGCTTCAATTCAACGCAATGGATAACAGTACCGATCGGGATGTTTTTAAGCGGCATAGCATTGCCCGGCTTAATGCCTGCATCGATACCGGATCGAACCGTATCGCCTACCGCTAAATTTCGGGGGGCGATGATATACCTTCGCTCGCCGTCTGCATAGAGCAATAAAGCAATATTTGCGCTTCTATTCGGGTCATATTCAAGACGTTCTACTTTTGCCGGGATTCCATCTTTAGTACGCTTGAAATCGATAACTCGATAGTGCTTCTTGTGAGCACCACCGCGATGGCGAACCGTAATCTGACCAGAGTTATTCCGGCCATTAATTGCTTTTTTGGGTACCGTGAGGCCGGGAAAAGACTGACCTTTGTGCAAGTCCTTATTGACCACACGGACAGTACCACGTTGGCCCGGAGTATTCGGTTTGAGTTTTAATAGTGCCATGTGACTATCTACCTTATATTCTTAATATGTTTCGGGAAGTCTGACTAGCTTGCCATACCGATAAAATCGATATCGTGGCCTTCTTTCAGCTTCACGTATGCCTTTTTCCAGTCTTTACGCTGGCCCATATTGCGACCAAAACGTTTAGATTTACCTTTCATTACAACCGTTTTAACTTCTTCTACTTCCACCTTAAAGAGTTGCTCAACAGCGGCTTTAATTTCTGCTTTATTGGCTGTCTTCAACACTTCAAATGTAATTTGACGTTGCTTATCGGCCATGCCCGCTGTTTTCTCAGAGATATGAGGGCGGCGGATGACCTGGTATACGCGTTCCTGATTCATGATAGTTTCTCGTCTAAGGATTTAACCGCATCGGCTGTTATCAACACTTTTTCGTACGCCACCAGACTGACCGGATCTACGTTAGAAACGGTGGTAATGTCTATATTCGGGATATTGCGAACAGACAACATTACATTGTTATCTTCTTCCGCCAATATAATCAGACCGTTGTTTACATTTAACTTGGCAAGCCTGGCCGCAATTTCTTTGGTTCCGGGCTTTTTGACTGCAATCTCCTTGACCACCAGCAAACGTTCCTGACGTGCCAGCTCTGACACGATTGAGCGCATAGCTCCGCGATACATTTTGCGATTAATTTTTTGTGAATAATCTCGCGTAGATCGGGCAAAAGTTTGACCACCACCTGTAAATATGGGGCTGCGAATAGTACCTGCGCGTGCACGACCTGTGCCTTTTTGGCGCCAGGGCTTCTTGCCGCCACCACTCACCTGAGCACGGCTTTTTTGCGCTGATGTACCCGAACGACCGCCAGCAAGATACGCCGTAACCACCTGGTGGATCAGCGTCTCTTTAAACGACGCGGCAAAATTCTCGTCGCTCAGGTCAACCGACCCTTTGCTGCCAGTGATGTTTATTTGAACACTCATTGTAAACTTCTCTATATGTGTTAAACGCTATGCTAAACGTTTGCAGATTTCTGTTTTTTCTTGATCGAAGGCGTGATGATGACATCAGCACCTTTTGAGCCGGGCACGGAACCTTTGACCAGCAACAAGTTACGCTCTACGTCCACTTTAACAAGCTCAAGACCTTGTTGAGTATTAGTACGAGCACCCATGTGCCCGGCCATTTTTTTACCTTTAAATACACGGCCAGGTGTCTGGTTCTGACCGATTGAACCCGGCAGGCGATGCGCTTTCGACACACCGTGCGTTGCACGCCCACCTTTAAAACCATGACGTTTCATGCCACCGGCAAAACCTTTACCTTTGCTGGTTCCCTGAACATCAACAAACTGACCTTGCTCGTAAAGCTCTACCGTTATTTCACCACCGGTTACCAGTTCATGTTCAGCATCAACACGAAATTCCCAAACACCACGACCGGCTTCAACTTTTGCCTTCGCAAAATGACCCTTCATAGGCTTGCTGACACGATGAGGGCGTCGCTCGCCAGTGGTTACCTGGATGCCATGGTAACCATCGACTTCCGGGTTCTTTATTTGCGTAATACGATTAGGCGTGACCTCAATCACGGTGACAGGCTGCGTATCGCCATCTTCTGCGAAGATCCGCGTCATGCCTACTTTTTTACCCACTAAACCTAAAGTCATTTTCTTAACCTGTATATATTTCTTAGCGTTTTCTAAACAACCAATTCAATTAATTCAGCTTGATTTCAACGCCGACACCTGCAGACAGGTCCAGCTTCATTAGCGCATCAACCGTTTTATCAGTCGGCTCGATAATATCGAGGATGCGTTTATGCGTGCGAATTTCCAGCTGATCGCGTGATGTTTTATTCACGTGCGGTGAACGCAGAATATCAAAGCGCTCTTTTCGAGTGGGTAAAGGAATCGGCCCTTTAACCAGTGCACCAGTACGCCGCGCTGTATCTACGATTTCCATCGCAGAGCGATCGATCATTTTGTGATCATACGCCTTCAAACTGATGCGAATTTTTTGACTCTCAACCTTCACCGTTTTAGCCTCTAAAAAAGTTCTCTAAAAAAATTAAAATAAATTCTCAATAATCGCCTGAGTTACACCTGAGGGCTGTCAGTACAAGGCGGGGAAATGTGAAGCTTACAAGTGTAAGTAAACATTTACCCGACGCAGCAATGGCGACGCTCAGGTGTGAACCAGGTGACTATTCGAATATTTTAGCTACCACACCCGCGCCGACAGTCCGGCCGCCTTCACGAATCGCGAAGCGTAATCCTTCGTCCATCGCAATCGGTGCAATCAACTCTACGTTCATGTTTACGTTGTCACCCGGCATTACCATCTCAACGCCTTCAGGCAGA
>JAAELZ010000142.1 GCA_024226105.1 Pseudomonadota bacterium
CTTTTTCTGCCAGGGCAGCCGCAATATTGGCGATGCTTTGCACCATGTCAGCCGGTTTTGTCAGCCGGTTATTGGCCAGCGGGAAATGAAAATCATAATCCAGCATATTGATCGCGCTGATGCTTGCCGCATTTTTGACGGTGGCCTGGCGCAAGGCAACACCCAATAAGGGCTGTTCCTTACGAATATTCGACCCGAGCAATAACACGGCATCAAGCGATTCAAATTCAGCGATTTCCAGCTCACTGCCCGGATACAGTGGTGCAACCATATCGTCACGGAAATCTTCCTGGCGTAAGCGATGGTCCACGTTATCGCTACCCAGGGCGCGCATCAGCTTTTGCACTAAAAATAATTCTTCTACGGTTCGTGCTGAGTTAGCCAGCGCACCCGTTCTAGCGGCACCGTAACGCTGTTTAACCGTATTCAGGCCTGCCGCCGCATGTCGCAAAGCGGTCTCCCACTCGACTTCACGCCAACCATGCTGATCCTTGATCATAGGGCGCTTTAAGCGTGCGTCGGCGTGCACAGATTCGTAACTATAGCGATCACGGTCCGCCAGCCAGTATCCGTTAACCCGGTGGTTTTCGCGCACCATGGTGCGTTTAATCTCACCACGTAAGGTTTGTACATTCAGATTGGCGCCTACACAATCGTGAGGGCTGATCTGTGCGTGATTTTGCATCTCCCATACACGCGCCGTGTATTTGGACGGTTTTGCGGTCAGGGCACCCACCGGACACAACTCAATCACGTTACCGGATACTTCAGAATTCACCGAACTGCACAGGGCGGCATCGACCTGTTCCGGCGAGGCTTGGGCTTCCGGATGGGTTTTGATCCTTGACTGTTCACCACGACCAATCATGCCGAGTTCCATCACCCCGGCAATTTCTTCGCTAAAGCGCACACAGCGCGTACACTGGATACAGCGTGTCATCCAGGTCGCAATCAACGGCCCGATATTGTCGTTACTAACCTGACGTTTATTTTCATGGTAACGCGATGCATTGGCTCCATACTCAACCGACTGATCCTGTAGCGGGCATTCGCCGCCCTGGTCGCAAACAGGGCAATCCAGCGGGTGGTTGATGAGCAGGAATTCCATGGTTCCCTGTTGCGCCGAGCGTGCACGTTTAGACTGGGTCTTAACCACCATGCCATCCATCACCGGTGTCGCGCAGGCAGGCAAGGGTTTGGGCGCTTTTTCAACGTCGACCAGACACATACGGCAATTGGCCGCGATTGATAATTTTGGGTGATAGCAAAAACGCGGAATATGTATACCCGCCTGATCCGTCACTTCAATCAGTATCTGCCCCGGTTTCGCTTCCAGGGTTTTGCCGTCTACTTCTATGTTGATCGTACTCATATCAATTTGACTGGCTAAGGGCCGGGATTTTGGCCTCAAATTCGTGACGATAATGTTTGAGGAAACTCTGCACCGGCCACGCGGCGGCATCCCCCAGCGCACAAATGGTGTGCCCCTCGATTCGGTTGGCTACGTCCAGCAGGGTATCCAGATCTTCAGGTGTACCCTTTCCGTTGTTAATGCGTTTGACAATACGGTATAACCAGCCTGTACCTTCACGGCACGGCGTGCATTGTCCACAGGATTCTTCGTGATAAAAATAGGTCAATCGCTCCAATACAGACACCATGCAGGTGGTCTCGTCCATCACAATCACTGACCCCGCACCAATCGCAGTGCCAATCGCAGACAGGCCATCATAATCCATATTGGCTTCGAGCATAGTCTCAGCCGGCACCACCGGCACCGAAGAACCGCCCGGTATTACGGCTTTCAATTTGCGACCCTTCCAGATGCCGCCTGCCATTTCCAGCAATTCTTTGAAAGGAATACCCATGGGCACTTCAAAGTTACCGGGCTTTTCGACATGGCCCGATACGGAGAATAACTTGGTGCCACCGGAGTTTTTCACGCCCAGATCGCGAAACCATTCGCCGCCACGACGCATAATCGTCGGTACCGAGGCCAGCGTTTCGGTGTTATTGATCGTAGTCGGGCAACCGAACAGGCCGTATTGTGCCGGGAACGGTGGCTTATAACGCGGCTGGCCTTTTTTGCCTTCGATCGATTCAAGCAAAGCGGTTTCTTCACCGCAAACATACGCACCTGCGCCCAGATGAACATGAATATCAAAATCGAAGCCACTGCCAAGAATGTTCTTGCCCAGATAACCCGCTTCCCGCGCTGCTTCCAACGCACCCTCGAAACGTTCGATCGGCTCGGTGAATTCTCCGCGAATGTAATTGTAACCCGCTGAGCAACCCATGGTATAACCGGCAATAATCATGCCTTCGATAACCGCGTGCGGATTAAAACGCAGAATATCACGATCCTTGCAGGTACCCGGTTCGCCTTCATCAGAATTACAGACGATAAAACTCGGCCCTTCACAATCACGCGGCATAAAACTCCACTTGATTCCGGGCGGAAAACCCGCCCCGCCCCGACCGCGCAGATTGGAGGTTTTCAGTGTTTCAATAATGCTGTTCGGATCAGATTGCTCTTTTAATATTTTCTCTAGCGCTGTATAACCCTGCTGGCTTTTATAGGCGTCCAGCGTCCAGGGCTGTTCAACCCCGGGCAGTGGCAAGCATACGAATATTTGCTCCGTCATGTCTGCGCTCCGGTTAACTTATCCAGCATCTCGTCGACGATTTCCGGCGTCAGGTGCTCAATGTAATCTTTGTTCAATTGCAGCATGGGTGCCCCCACACAGGCACCAAGACATTCAACTTCCTTGAGCCCGATTTTGCCATCCGCTGTGACCTCACCCAGCTTGACGCCCAGACGCTCTTCAAGCCGCGCTACGATCTCATCGGATCCGCGCAACTTGCAGGAGATATTGGTGCACACTTTTATATGCGTTTCACCGCAAGGCTGGAGTTCATACATCGAGTAAAAAGTCGCCACTTCAAGCGCACGCATGGACGGCACGCCCACCACACCGGCGATGTAATCGATCAGTGAATTGCTCAAGTGGCCTTTTTCTTCCTGGGCTATGCGCAACGCGGCCATAATCACCGAGGCGCGCTTTTCAGCAGGATATTTTTGTGCTTCGCGTTCAATCTGGTCAAGTGCATTCTGGCTTAACATCAGCGATCCACCTCACCAAACACTAAATCCTGAGTACCGATAATCGCCACCATATCTGAGAGCATATGCCCGCGCGTCATTTCATCCAGCGCAGCGATATGTGCAAAACCCGGCGCACGGATCTTTAAACGATAGGGTTTGTTAGTGCCATCCGAGACGATATAGGTACCGAATTCACCTTTGGGATGCTCAATCGCGCAATAGGCCTCGCCCTCGGGCAGGCAGTACCCCTCGGTAAATAATTTAAAATGAGAGATGAGCGCTTCCATGTCTTCTTTGACTTTGGTACGCACCGGTGGCGCAAGCTTACTGTCGTGCGCCATCACCTCACCCGGATTCACCCGCAACCAGTCGATGCACTGCTTGATGATGCTGTTGGACTGACGCATTTCTTCCATGCGCACCAGATAGCGGTCATAAGAATCACCGTTGGTACCCACTGGAATATCAAATTTTAGCTGGTCATAGACTTCGTACGGTTGCTTACGACGCAAATCCCATTCGATGCCTGAACCGCGTAACATCGGCCCGGTAAAACCCAGCGCGATCGCGCGCTCAGGCGTCACGATACCGACATCAACCAGGCGTTGCTTCCAGATTCGGTTATCAGTTAACAGGGTTTCGTACTCGTCCACGTAACCCGGAAAACGATTAGTGAAAGATTCCAGAAAATCCAGCAAGCTACCGGAACGGTCTTCGTTGCGCTTGCGGGTTTTCTCTTCGTTAAAGCGTTTATTGGGCTCGTACTGCGGCATTTCATCCGGCAGATCACGATATACCCCGCCCGGACGATAGTAGGTTGCGTGCATACGCGCGCCACTGACCGCCTCGTAGGCATCCATCAGGTCTTCGCGCTCACGGAAGGCATAAATAAACATGGTCATGGCGCCCACGTCCAGCCCGTGCGCGCCGATCCACAGCAAATGGTTCAGGATACGCGTAATTTCATCAAACATCACGCGGATATACTGCGCGCGAATGGGGGGGGTGACGCCGTACATCTTTTCGATGGTCATCACATAAGCATGCTCATTACACATCATCGAGACATAATCAAGCCGATCCATATAACCAATACTCTGATTATAGGGCTTGGATTCGGCGAGCTTTTCGGTACCACGATGCAGCAGGCCGATATGCGTATCCGCACGCTCGATTACTTCACCGTCCATTTCCATGACCACGCGAAGAACGCCGTGCGCCGCAGGGTGCTGCGGACCGAAGTTCATGGTGTAATTGCGAATTTCTGCCATATCTCTATTCGCCCTGCTTCGCTATTTCGCGATTGATCCGCGGTACCAGTATGCGTGGCTCGACCGTTACCGGTTCATACACCACGCGTCGTTTTTCTTCGTCGTAACGCATTTCGACATGCCCCGATAAGGGGAAATCTTTGCGGAACGGATGCCCTATAAAACCGTAGTCGGTGAGAATTCTGCGCAAATCCGGGTGGCCGGCAAAAGCGATGCCCATTACATCAAAGGCTTCACGCTCAAACCAGTTGGCCGCCGGCCATACGTCAATCACAGAATCAAGCAGCGGTGGCTCGCCGTCTAAAAAAGTTTTCACGCGCATGCGCCAGTTTAAAGCCACCGATTGCAGATTGTAGACCACTGCGTAACGAGGTTTATCCCAATCCCACTCAAGGTGTGCCGTATATTCTGAATAATCCACACCACACAGATCAATCAGCTGGTCAAAACGGGTATCCTCAAAATCGCGCAACGCGGTCAACGCAGCTTTAATATTCTCCGGTGCGACTTCTACAGTAAGCTCGTCAAAGGCCAGTTTACTGTCCAGGCGCAAATCACCAAGACAGGCTTTTACGCTTTTTTTCAGTTTTTTGAGGCGGCTCATTATGCCGTTCTCGCAATGGTTTCGGTTTTGATCTTTTTCTGCAGTTGTAACACGCCGTAGATCAGGGCTTCAGCCGTCGGCGGGCAACCCGGCACGTATATGTCCACCGGCACGATACGATCTGCACCGCGCACCACCGAATAAGAATAGTGGTAATAACCACCACCATTGGCACAGGAACCCATGGAGATAACCCAGCGTGGCTCAGCCATCTGGTCATACACTTTACGCAGCGCAGGCGCCATTTTATTGGTCAGAGTTCCGGCGATAATCATCACGTCCGATTGACGCGGGCTGGGGCGAAACAGCATGCCAAATCGATCCAGGTCGTAGCGCGCCGCGCCGGCCTGCATCATTTCAACCGCGCAACACGCAAGACCAAAAGTCATCGGCCACATTGAACCGGTTCGTGCCCAGTTAATTAGATCATCAAGACGGGCCGTTGCAAACCCTTCTTTGAACTGCCCTTCTATTGACATACGCGCACTCTTCTAATCATTAATCCCATTCCAGCGCACCGTTCATCCACTCGTAAATGAAGCCGATTACCAGCACCCCTAGAAACAGCACCATCGCCCAGAAGCCGAACAGGCCGACCTCATCGAGCACCACGGCCCAGGGAAACAAAAAGGCGATTTCCAGGTCGAAAATGATAAACAGGATTGCCACCAGGTAAAAGCGCACATCAAACTTGGATCGCGCGTCTTCAAAAGCCTCAAAGCCACACTCGTAGGGGGACAACTTCTGGTCGTCCGGGCGGTTTGGTGACAACGCCAGGCCGATACCAATAAACGCCACACCGACAAACAGACCGATGCCGATAAAAATCAGGATGGGAAGGTAATTAGCTAACACGTATAAAATCTATTTGTTGGAAGCAAGACTGCATCTATCATACATTAGTTCGTCTGCAGGCGAATTGATATGTATCAACAACGCTCTGATGACATTCGCCAGCCTTCTGGCCGCTTCATTTATTGTAAATATCCGGAAACGCGAAGTTTAACCCTAAACTGAGGCCAATATCCAACAATAACGCCGGGATATAAACAATTTTTTGGCCAGGAAGCACCGATTGAATAAGGCTGGAATAATCCCGGCCAGGCTTGCTGTTCTTAACACCGTAAAAGCACGCTTCTTTCACAGATGAATGTTTCGCAGAAATAGTTAGGCTCATGACAGGATGAGGGACAAATTCCCGATTATATGCGGGAACTCACACCCTGAACTTTCGCATCAAACCAAAGCGGCCCAACAAGCGGCCCAGGTTTGTAGTTGAACTTTGTTTTATTTTCTTATCCAGCAAAGCAAGGCGCCGATTACCGTCGTCCAGCCTCTCCTGTTGGCTATCCAGTATATGTTGTCGAACCCGAATACGACGGGCCGACAAATGCAACTCATCCCTCAACCATTGGCGCTCTCTTGCCGTATCACTGTGCGGCAATACATCCAGCTCAAGGCTTAGCTCAAGCGAGCTTACGTGGCTGCCCCACTCCACGTCTGATAAATCCAGCACAATGCTGCCGCTGGCCGAGGCCAGCATCAAGGTTTCATTGTCAAAGGTTCGTAGCCCGGTTAATCGAGCCTGGTCAACAAGCGCCCCGGTCGAGGCCAGCTGATATACACACTCCTGCTCTCCCGACGCCCGGCTTACCGTAATAGCCAGCTTACGCAAGGCTAAACGCTCCCGGACCACCACCGTCAAATCTGAAGCAAGATTAATACGCAGATATCGATGGCTGCATAACATCTCCGGCAACTCCAGCGTGGCTTCAATGCTGGAGGAGCAGCTTACCTTGGTGAACACCGAATGATCCGGGTGCCACAGATTATCGATCTGCGTCCAATAGGCCCTAACTTCCATCGACTTACCAAAGCTCTCCCGAAAAACCGGTTCTTTCAGGATGTCCTTTAAATCGCGCACATACTCCGGCCGCGTAACCTGATGTTGCAGGCGCATCTCAAAATCAATACAGCTTTCACGGCATTGCTCATAGTTTATTTCGCATAGCGCCAGGCCCCAGTCGATAAAATCTTCGAACGTCTGTATCAGCGAAAACCGGGCAGCAGCAGGGCTGGCATCTGCGTTTACACCAATCACCTGCAAATCAAGTTGCGATACGAGATCATGCGCTTTGACTACAAATTGAAACAGGGCACGAAACAGAATCACCTCTTTACCAATACCCTCCACGGCGTGCCACTCCTGATCTATCAGGTGCCATAAGCCCTGGTCATCAACAATGATATTGCCCGGTAAAGCATCAACGAATTTGCCGGCTCCCTGTTCGAGTTGACCCTCCAGCCAATCGCTGTAGGCCATGATGTGCTCAGCCAGCTCCTCATGAGAAGGCACGACACTCAACGCCTGGCGCCAGAGGGCTTCGAGAACCTGCCCATCAACGAAGGGCTCGTTTTGTACACGAAACTGCGTGACAACTTCGTCGCCAGGAACCGCATCGGCATCCACGGCAACACGCTGCACCTGTGCTTCACCTGAATTTTTACTTACCTGAAGGCGGTAGGGCAATTTTCGGGTCATACTGGCAAAACGTACAAAATCAAAACCAATGGCGGCACGGACACGATCAGCCGAATTTCCGGCCACAATTAAAAAAGAATTGGCGAATTCATCCAGGCTGCCGGTTTGCGCTGCGGCCTGCCAGAACAATGATTCTGTGAGCTTCGGCTCCCACGCACTAGCATAATCACGCGAGGATATACCGCCCAGCACCTGCTCCGGATGGCGCGCACTTTCAAGATACTGATCCGACAAAATGGCATCCGGCACTTTATAATCCGGAAAAGGGTAACAAAACTCGAACGCTTCAAAGCCAAATTCTTCGAGCATCCGGCTCCACTCCTGCTTGCTCCAGGTGCGAATACCCCGTGTAACCGCCTGGCTTAGCGGCTCCGCGTAACCGTACAAACCGATATTGGGTATATTTAAATGATCTTCACCTGCGCCCGCAAGATACTTAAACCCGGTGCGGTTCTCAATTGCAATCAGGATTTGCCCCGCCTCACTTAACGCCGCCTGCGCGTGATGTATGGTCAGCTTTAGCTGGTCTTCAGGTGAAACGCCTTCCGGCGCATAGGCACCTGAGTATTCCAACACGCCGGTAAAAACAACCAGGTCATAACTCGCCGCTGGCAGAACAAGCTCGTGATAATTAGAGCAGACAATCTGCACATTCTCGAGATCCGAGGTTCGAAGGCGGGCAATTTCAGCGCGGTTCTGCGTGCCTTCAATCGCATCTACGTGAAAGCCCTGCTCACCCAGAAATCGTGTGATCGCCCCGCATCCACAGCCCACCTCCAGAACGGTTTTTACGCCTTCCAGGTTCAGGCCTCGATATATATTTGAACGCCTGGAACCCAGGTGATATTCCAGCGCCCAATCGGGCCAGGCTCGATCAAGCTCGTCTGAATATACCGAACGATCACTCGCGGCTTCGACCTGCACATAAACTTTATTTTCGGTACTTTCCCCATCCGTGTAATCGATAAAGGAACGATCCGCTTCCTCGGCTTTCACCCAGACTCCACTGTCTAACAGGCTAAGGGCGTTGTGGTTTGCAAGTATTGGCTTGGTCATGCGGGTATTGTATGCAAAATGAAGCGCCGTGTTTGGCCTGATACAGCAAAAAAGAGCCCGCCAAAAAGAAAAAGCAAAGAAAAGAAAAAAATGAAAGAGTGTGAAAGAGAGGAAAGAGGGGACACCGATGCCTTAAAGGGAAAGAGGGGACACCGATGCCTTAATGCCATAACCTTCGCCAGTTGCATAAATTGAAAAAATTGCTAAACTAAAAGGAGGTTATACAGGGAAAAGGACAAGGGAGGGGGGCAATGCCAAGATCAGGAAGATTGCATATCGAGGGTGGTTATTACCATGTCATGGGCCGGGGATTAGAGCGGCGCAATATATTTAAACAGATGCAGGATAAAAATGATTTCCTGACTCGACTTGGAAACGGGCTAAAACGGACTGATATCCAGTGCCTGGCATGGGCGATAATGTCAAATCATTATCATCTTTTACTGTGTGTTGGTGAACAGCCATTGAGCGCCTTAATGTCTTCAGTACTGGGAGGTTATGGCCGTTCTTACAATCGTCGCCACACCCGTAGTGGTTATGTATTTCAAAATCGTTTCACGTCGATTCTGTGTGATGCTGAGAGTTACTTGTTGGAATTAGTCCGCTATATCCATCTCAACCCAGTTAAAGCAGGTATGTTGAAATCAATTGCTGAACTTGACGGATATCGATGGACAGGCCACGCGGGTATAATGGGTCGATACCGGCAGCACTGGCATAATTGTGATTCGATACTGGCTTTGTTTGGAGGTCGAATGTCAGATGCAAGAAACCTATATTGCCGATTTGTTGAAGAAGGGATGCACACCAAAGAGGGCTCAGATTTTTCTGGGGGTGGCTTGATTCGTAGTTATGGTGGCTGGGAGAATGTGATTAACACACGCAAAGAGCATGTTTCACGAATTGGAGACGAACGTATCCTTGGAGATAGTGATTTTGTATGTCGGGTGTTGAGCGAAGATAAACTTAAGCTTACAAAGCAAGCAGCACTCCAGGAACAGGAGTTCGATTTCGAAGATTTAGTTGCGTGTGTTTGTAGTTATTGCGACATAAAACAGTCAGAATTGACAAGAAAGGGTCGTGCGAATTCTCTCTCGCTGGCCAAGGCTCTTATTTGTTATTGGGGTTCTGACATCATGGGTATAAGCACTACTCAAATTGCCAACAAACTGCAAATTAGTCAACCTTCCATATCAAAATCTGTACGTAGAGGGAAGGCGCATTGTCAAGAGAATGAATTGAGTATAGAAGATGTTATGTTGGGCATGAAAAATGATATGCGATGACCGATAAAGCTATTAAGGCATCGGTGTCCCGGGTTTCAATATGCGATGACCGATAAAGCTATTAAGGCATCGGTGTCCCGGGTTTCTTGCTCTGATAAAGCTATTAAGGCATCGGTGTCCCGGGTTTCCTTCCCGGGTTTCTTTGTAATAGAGTCTTCCTTGACTCTTTTAATACATGA
>JAAELZ010000143.1 GCA_024226105.1 Pseudomonadota bacterium
ACGTAACTCGATCAGTATCGCCATATTCTCAACCCTGATATCAACCTTTCTCGGCACCCTGGCAGCACTGGGTCTGAGCCGTAAAGAATTTCCCTATAAAACCGCAATTATGGGTTTGCTAATCTCCCCAATGGTGGTGCCGCTGATTATTTCAGCTGCGGGCATGTTTTTCTTCTATTCGCGAATTGGCCTGCAGGGCACACACATTGGCGTGATCCTTGCGCATGCTGCGCTGGCATCTCCTTTCGTGGTCATTACCGTGACCGCTACTCTGGTGGGGTTTGATCATAGCCTGACACGGGCTGCGGCCAGCCTGGGCTCATCGCCTACGCGTACCTTTTTCCAGATTACCGTTCCGTTGATCACGCCGGGGGTTATCTCTGGCGCCCTGTTTGCGTTTATTACTTCCTTTGATGAAGTGGTAGTGGTGTTATTTGTCGGTAGCGTAAACCAGCGCACCATCCCCTGGGCAATGTTCTCGGGTATTCGTGAACAGATTAGCCCGACCATTCTTGCTGTGGCTACCATCTTGATCGTTTTCTCAATCATTCTGCTGACCATGATGGAGCTGCTACGTCGCCGTAACGAAAGAATGCGCGGTATGTCGCCGGTTTAAAAAACAGTTTTCACTTGAGGGGGGATGAATGATCTCACCCTCTCATGACTTACTTCCTTTCACACTGGCGCGGCGAACTCTCTCTTAAGCTAAGCCTGTGGGTTAACACGGTCGGCCTGCTCTGCGTGATTTCTATCGTAGAGCTGATATTGCTTTCCCGGCTTGCTATTGATCCCGCGTATCTGGTCAGTATCAGCCTGATCTCTCTTTTTGTCACCCGCCTGCTTATTTATCCCTGGCAACTTGTCGGCCTGTTTCGTGCAATTGATCAGGATTTCGTTGAGCATAGAAACGCGCTGAAGACTCGCGGCCTGCAGGCATTTGCCGTGCTTACGGTTCTTTTTACCCTGGTTTATAGCCTGGAAGTGATTCAGGGTACAGTCTTTCATAAGCAGCAACTGGAGATCTATTCCCGCCCGCCAGACAGGCTTAATTATGAGATAAAGATAGATAAAGGCGAAAAGCAGCTGCGTATAAATGGCACCCTTGATATAGGCATTACAAAGGCTGTTCGTGATGTCCTTCTGGCGAACCCCGGCCTGTCTTCTGTCGCATTACAAAGCCCCGGTGGCCAGGTATATCAGGGCCGGGGGCTGGCCAGGTTGTTTAGCGAATACCAGCTTGATACTTATGTCTTTGGTGAGTGCAGCTCCGCCTGTGTTACCGCATATATCGGTGGTAAGCGTCGTTATCTGGGTGAAAATGGCAAGCTGGGTTTTCATCAGTACGCCCTGGAGCCGATCTTACGGGGATACAGGGTTATATTTTACGACCCCCAATTAGAGCAAAAACGCGATATGGCTTTGTACAAATCCCGCGGCGTGAAGCCCGAATTTTTACAGCTCATGTTCGACCAGCCCGCCTCCGGGATATGGTTTCCTGATCATCAAGAATTATTAGAATCTAATGTTGTTCATGCGCCTGGTGCCGGGGAGGAGAACAGCAGGTAATTGTTTTTGCCATATTGTCTGTAAAGATTGGTAGAAGTTCAGCAAATTCCATAC
>JAAELZ010000144.1 GCA_024226105.1 Pseudomonadota bacterium
AAGATAATTAGAGCCTCCTCAGAAACGATAGTATATTGAAAAGAAAAGACAAATTGCTGGTTTTCTTTGATATAGTGCAAGCTATTCGCCACCAACCGGATGAAAAGCTTGCACCATGCGCAATAGTCGCTCCCCCAATCAGCTGATGTTTGATGGTTTTGAGACGGAATTCGAGAAGTGGCTGGAGCCAGATAATCGCTGGGTTTTGTTGAGCCAGGTTATTCCCTGGGAGGAATTGTCGGCGGCCTATGAGATGTCGCTGTCTGCGCACACTGGTCGTCCGGCGAAGGATGGGCGTCTTGTTATCGGGGCGGTGATTATCAAGCACAAGCTATGCCTGAGTGATGAAGAGACCATTGAGCAAATCCGTGAGAACCCGTATCTTCAGTACTTTGTCGGTTTTACGGCCTTCCACAAGGAACAGGCTTTTGCGCCGTCGCTGTTTGTCGAGATACGCCGCCGCATGGGACCCAAGGTTTTTGCCAGCTTCGAGGGTAGCATCATCGCCCGTCTGGTGGATCATCAAAATCCCAAGACTTGTGTTGACGATGATCATAAAAGCCCCCCGGAAGACGGCGAGGCTGTGCCCTGTGATGGCGCCACCCCGGCGTCTGCTGATCAGGAGACGCCGACACATCAGGGAAAGCTCATTGTTGATGCCACAGTGGTTGAGCAGGCCATCCGCTACCCTACTGACTTGAGCCTTCTCAATGAGGCTCGCGAGATCAGTGAGCAGATTATCGATACCCTGCATCCGCTAACGGGAATGGAAAAGAAGGTGCGCACCTATCGACGCAACGCACGCAAGGACTATCTCGCTCTGGTCAAGCAACGCCGTCCCGGCAACAAAAAGCACCGCAAGGCCATCGGCCAGCAGTTGCGCTACCTCAAACGTAATCTGGGTCATATCGAAGCCATACTTGATATGTTGCCCGGCCGGGAAATCCCGCTATCCCACAAACAGCTTCGCCAATACTGGATCATCGGCCACCTTTATCTCCAGCAAAAGCAGATGTTTGATAGCCGTACCCGGCGCTGTGATGACCGTATTGTCAGCATCCATCAGCCGCATGTGCGACCCATGAAGCGGGGCAAACAAAACAAGGCCGTTGAATTCGGTGCCAAGCTCGGCGTCAGCCTGAGTGGTGAGGGCATCGCCTGCATCGATAATCTGAGCTGGAACGCTTATCATGAAGGGCACGATCTACCGGCTCAGGTTGAGGCCTTTCACAAACGCCATGGCCATTATCCAGAGAAGGTACTGGCCGATCCCCTCTACGGGACCCGTGATAACCGAAGGTTCCTGAAGGAAAAAGGCATTCGCTTTGCCGGAAAGCCCTTGGGACGCCCGCCAAAGATGAGCAGCGCCGAAGACAACATAAACCGCCGCCAGCGGCAGCAGGACTACCGCGAGCGTATTCCCATCGAAGGCAAGTTTGGACAGGGCAAGAACGGCTGCAATCTCAACTACATTCGCGCCCGTACGTCCAAAACCAGCGAATCCTGGATCAGAAGCATCTTCCTGGTCATGAACCTGCTGGTTCTGTTCAGGCTTCTATTTGCCCGGGTTCTGACACACATGGGTCGCTATGTGACAGCGATATTGCAAGCCCAACTTCACTGGTTCCACACCAGCACCGCTCGTCAGACCGACAAACTCAAACAATCGCCTCTATTGGAAACGGCTTTCTGAGGAGGCTCTAATTACCGGCTATAGAATTTCCACAAATGATTGAGTATACTCCCCAGCACTAGGATCAAGTTGGACGGCATTTAATGGGCCAAATTTAGGGGGTTAAGACACGAGCAAAGGTCTGGTATTCAGTGGTCTCCGAAAACTCCTCAAGGCTCATTCCGCTTGGAACGATAAGCTCCATGGTGTTTTTGGCTTAAACTAAGCGGGGCTATAGAAGAACTCCGCTGATGCGTTCGCTCACCCAAAAAACGGCGACGACTGAAACGGCACTGGCAATAAGTCCTCGGGCGACCTCCCAAGTCTTGCCCGGCAGGCAGCGCAGCAAAATCACCAT
>JAAELZ010000145.1 GCA_024226105.1 Pseudomonadota bacterium
AATGAAATACCTGATCCAGTAAATATACGTTCGAATCGTACGTCTGCTGTAACGGCGAACCATCATAAAATCGGAGATCGAATCGAGAAACGGGGAAGATTTGTGCGAAACTGTACCCATAATACGAATCCTTTCGTTAAACTATGTCCGGTAACCTTAACAACCTGCTACTGCAATACAAGGGTATTATCAGGTCAATTACCTGATAATAAGCACAAACAAAAGAACACCAGGAAAATAAGCATGGAATTCAGTAACTTTGCAATCCTCCACCCAACCCCAGTCATTAACAGGGTCAACCTGCTAATAACTATTAAAGGTCGAAGACCTTTTAATTAGGCTGTTGAACTCAACCGCTACGCGGTGGCTTTTAAAACCCCGACTCACACTTTCCTACCCTGTTAAAACAGGCGCACACTTGGATGTCCCTACGTGCAACCACACAGGAGACATCCTATGCATCCCTTACGTGAAGCCATGCTCGACCAGATGCGTTTGCGAGGCCACTCGCCGCGTACTCAGCAAAGCTATTTGAATGCGGTTAGTTTGCTGTCCCGGCACTACGAACGATCACCGGATCGATTGAGCCAGGATGACCTGCAGAACTGGATTTTATACCTGGTCAAGGAACGTCAACTCTCGGCAGCCACCTGCCGCCTATACCTGAATGCAATTCGGTTCTTTTATCTGCAGGTTCTCCATTGGCCCGATTGCCAGTTGGAACTGATCGCACCCAAGCGACCCCAGCGGATTCCCTATCTGCTCTCACCCGTCGAAGTACGACGCATTATTGATCACGCTGACAACCCCAAGTACGCAATGATGCTCGCATTGTGTTATGCCTGCGGACTGCGCGTCTCGGAATTGGTCGAGCTTAAAGTCTCACACATCCACGGTGAAGCCGGCTATTGCCAGGTCGTTCAGGGCAAAGGGCAAAAAGACCGCCAGGTGCCTCTGCCCGATACCGTGTTACAGATGCTGCGCGGATACTGGCAAGCCTTTCGGCCGGCAACCTGGTTATTCACCGGCCGGGACCCCGAACAACCCCTGTGCCGCGACAGCGTGCAAAAGTACTACCACAAGACCCGGTGCAAGGCAGGTATTCCGGGCACGGGCGGTATCCACGGACTGCGCCACGCCTTTGCGACCCACCAACTGGCAGCCGGAATGTCGATCCAGCAGCTCAAAGATATCCTCGGTCATCGGCATTTGAGTACGACGGCCCGTTACCTGCACTGGTACCCGCCTAAACCGCTAGTGAAGTTCGATTTACTGGCCGAGCCATTGGCGGAGAACAGTCATGACTGATCACTACATTTTTGCCCGGATCATCGAGCGCTTTTTACCGAGGTTGAAAGCGCAAAAGCAGATCAGCCCTGATCAAGCGGCCTCTTGCCAGAATATCGTCAACTGCCATACCCCCGTGCTCGGTGGACTGGACTATGCCTGTAATCAGTGCGGATCTCATTATCCTCGCTACCACAGTTGTCGCCATCGGCATTGCCCGCAGTGCCAACAAACGGCAAGTCGTCGCTGGGTAGAAGCCCGTCAGAATGATGTGCTACCAGTGTCTTACTACCATCTGGTGTTTACCTTACCGCATGAGCTCAACGGTTGGGCGCAATGCCATCCCGAAGTCATCTACCACCGGCTGTTTCGCTGTGCCTGGGAAAGCCTGGATCACTACAGCCGAGGTAACCGGCAACTCCAGGGCAAGCTCGGAATGACAGCTGTATTGCACACCTGGGGGCAAAGTCTCAGCCAGCACATTCACCTGCATTGCCTGATCCCGGGCGGGGCGATCGATGAGCAGGGTGACTTTATAACCACTCGGCGCGACTTCCTCTACCCGCAACGAGTAGTAGCCAAGCTGGTGCGCGGGAAAATGGTAAGTGCCTTGCGACGGGACTACGAGGCCGGGAAGCTGCAGCGGATTGCGCCAGAGCAGGTCGATGACGTGCTCGATCAATTGATGCAACTTGATTGGGTGATTCATACCAGGCCGCACCTACGCCAGGCAGATACTGTGTTGAAGTATCTGGCGCGTTACACCCACCGAACCGCCATCAGCCTGTCGCGCATCGAGTCGGTCGATCAGACCTCGGTGCGCTTTCGCTGGAAGGACTATCGGGACAACCAGTCGAAGACGATGGCCGTGTCGGGGGATGAGTTTTTACGCCGCTTCCTGCTCCATATATTGCCGAAAGGACTCATGCGTATCCGCCACTACGGTTACCTGGCCAATCGAGTACGAGTAAAGCAACTCAACCATATACGGCAACGACTGGCGATCCAGCCGGAAGATCAATTACGCGCTAAACCCGATTGCGATTATGCAACGCCGGTCAATCAACCGTGTCCAAAATGCCAGTTGGGGGTTCTACACTTTGTGGGTGAAATCCTGTCCGCTCGACAACGACGACGATATGCACTACCCGTGAACCCATAGCTGACAGGAGGTATCGCGACGCACCCGACTGGTCTTGTCAAGAGACCAGCGACCGGACTATTATGGCTGACAATCAGAAAACGAATCGGAAACGGCTGCACACGCCACTGACAACGGGGTAATACGCCACTAAGAAAGACTGAGTACAAAATAGTCATCAGAGAATCGGGCAATGCGCTCGATCAAATCCATGGACCAACCAATACAATTTCCATATATAAAGAAGGTGCCCATTCCGGCTCAGTTCAACAGACGTTTATACGCCATGCTCCGTACAGCGTATAAACGCTAAGATGTTAGTGTGCTGAAGAAAATCAAAAGAGGAGTAGAATACAAAATCGAGCTATAGGAAATTCTTTTAAAGTCTGACCAGACTAAGGAGTATCAACACAGGAGGCAACCATGGCACCTGAAACAAAAACATTTGACGTCTACGGCAACACTCAGTCACTTGACGAACCAATCATAGAAGCAGTGGCAACTCGCCTTGAAACCCGGGGCAAACACCCGTCTTTTCAGCGAATGCTGCACGAATATCTGGATTTTATGAATATCGATAGTGTGGGTTCTGTACTTGACCTCGGATGCGGTACTGGTTTTGCAACCCGGGAAATTGCTAAACGCTCCGACTTCAAAGGTCACGTCACTGGCATTGACATCAGTTCCCCCCTAATCGAGCAAGCAAAGAAACTAGCCGGTGAAGAGGGGCTCGATGATCGCGCCGAATTCCAGGTCGGTGATTCTCGCAGCCTTGAGCTAAGTGATAATTCGTTCGATGTCGTTATCGCGCACACTTTGATCAGTCATCTTCCCGATCCAGATACTTTAGTAGAGGAGATGAAGCGACTGGTTAAACCGGGAGGATACATAGGGATTTTTGATGGTGACTACGCTTCACTTACCTTTAGTCACCCCGACCCAAAACTCGGCAAAGCAATGGACGAGTTGATAATACAATCAATCGTCACGCAACCGAGGATCTTGCGGCAACTGCCGTTATTACTGGCCAACGCAGGCCTGGATTTTGAGAAAGCTTTTTCTAACGTCGTGTCTGACGTAAGCAAGGCTGATTTTTGGGCATCCGCTGTGGAATCGATGCGCAAGCTTCTGCCAGCCGCAAAGGCGATGACTGCTGAAGAGGCAGACGCTTGGGCAAATGCACGTAATCGAGAATCTGAGGACGGGACATTCTTCGCGTCGAGCAATTATTACAGCTATGTCGCACGTAAACCTGGCGCCCACTAGAGACCAACGTCCAATCACAGTGAAAGGCCGCTTTATCAACACTGCAGGTATTCAGCACAATGAAACCGAATATTCTTAATTTATCAAACTCTGTAAGTCCGAAAAGTCAAAAAAGCGGTCGTTGCCAATGGATTAAGATTGTCTGATTTACAGCACCAGCAATACAGTGA
>JAAELZ010000146.1 GCA_024226105.1 Pseudomonadota bacterium
AAACCGGGCTGTGCGGGCTGTATTACGCGCTTTTTAGCGGATGTTGAGGCTGAGTGAATAGTGAACCTGAGTCGCTCAGGAGTCGTCTCTGCACTGCAATTTGCAAAAACTTTCGCAATTTGCAACGCGCCGGGTAACCACTGGGAGCTTCAGATGCACTGCCGGCATTGCGCCAGCTGATATGGTTTATTTGAAGCCGCGGTAAATACACGATAAAGAAAGGCTGATGGTCAGTTGCCCACGGGACTGGGCACCGCCTAGAAAGAATACACACAGATTACAACGCCGGCACTATTAGCACCCGGCGCGAATCCCGGCGTGACGGATTGCGATAAATGAAATGTCAACGCTTCTCAAGGTGCTGACGAGAACTCATCGACGGCTAAGATGACGGGCACTGGATGGCGCATTCATCATCCATACGCCGGTACCCAGCAGGAACATGAACAGGCCGAACAGGGAATTCCAGAAATGGACGGTGATCCCAGCGATGCCGATTCCCAGGATACAGATGATCCACGCCGCCCGGTAGCGCCGCAAAGATTCATCAGCATTTCGTATTTTTCCGAGTCTTCGCATGGTCACAAAAATAACGGCGAGCAACAGGATCAGGGCGGGTAAACCGTACCTGACAGCGGTGACCAACCAGAAATTATCCATGCTTGAACTGTGCATCCAGTCGGGTCGTTGCCAGTCAGCGAAACCGATACCAAAAAAAGGATGTCGTTCGACTTCCCTGGTACCAAACTGCCAGATAAGAATGCGGTTGTAAGCACTATGCGCGCTGAACGTCATGTAGGAAATAAACACCTTGATGGGTGATCTATTGGAAAGAAAACTCAGAAGTATCCAGGCAGTGGCGAACAAACCGCCAAGGATCATCCATCGATTCGCAATGCCGCGTGTAAATCGATCCCAGCCTACCAGTAACATCTGAATGCCCATTGCCACAAAAGCGCCCGAGGAAAGCGAAAGGAAAGTAGCAAGACCGACTGCCGACATGGTGAACAGCTGTTTCACACCTACCCGGGCCGCGCAGACTACGTAGTATGTTGCCGCCAGGGTCGTTGCACAGAATGTGCCATACAGAATTGGGTGATCGAATGACCCAAACGCCCTGGCCAATCCCAGGCGGGGTTCAATATAAGGCAGGCCGGCACCACCGAGCACTGTCCTGAAGGCTTCACGAATAAAATGATAGCCGGTCAATGATTCCGGAATCGTGAACAACAGCATGGCGACAACCATATAAAACACAACTCGGCAAAACGCTTCGAACTCCTTTCTGCTCCTGACCCAGCAACGTCCAACCAGGTAAGCACCGAGAGATTCGACGATATATATACCACCTGATTCGAGCCCCTGCCCCGCTCCTTCGTTAATGACAAATGCAAGCTGCACCCATGCACAGTGACCGATCATCAGATAATCAACCATATGAGGCGCGCCCGCTCGATTGCTGAACAGGCGAACCAGCGATGGAATCAGGGTAAATATCAGAATGATGCGGTAAGGTGAAAGGCGTAATGAACCGGCATGGATTGAGGTCTCTGTTGGCATTGCCAATGCAATCACCAGTATAGTGACCGGCCAGGGAAGAATCCGTATGGCCTCCCGCACCCCCATGGTACGAGGGTTCGCGCGCAGAGTACGACTATAGCTGCTCATGGCACGGTCAGGTTAATGCTCTGTCAGTCACGATGCCCGTCTTGATGAGTGAATGTGGGCATTAAAATGCTTCCAGCTCTCTGAAATGAACAGGCGTTTACGAAACACACGCAAAGCTGTTCCGTAGAAGGACTGTGCTTTTTCACGCAGGCTTAAGCGCTTTTTCCACACGCCAAAAAGTTTCAGGCCAGTATAACGTGGATACGGCATCCCCATCAGTCGGAGTGTCGCAAGCCGTCCCCAGAGCGAACCACGGGTACGCAACAGATTTTGCTGTGAAGCGGGGAGGATTGACGTAGAACGTCGTTCAACGACCACATAACCGGCCTGAATGGCCTCACGTAATATTCGCTGGCCGCGTCGGGTACGTACCACCAGCAGGGATTTTCCAGGATCTTCAGGGGAGACATCCCGATACCATGGATCACCCACCGAAAGGTCGGCCAGTTCTCCAGTGTGATCAACACACACATGGCAGCGCCATTGGCGTTTCTTCTGCAGTATTTCTCCCCACCCGGTTTCATAACTTACAGAGGCCCTGTGAGTTTCTCCGCCTTCTTTCGAGGCAACGACCGTCATATTCCCCGGCCACCCCTGTCCTCGATAGCGAAGTTCCTGCACGCTGGACGGGTCCTCTGAATCCAGGTGCCGCATGAGATCAAAAGAGGCGGCAATTGAGGGCACCCCGGCACAGAAAATGCCAATGGTTAAACCCAGCTTATCGTTCAATCCGGGGCGTTCACGCGCCGCATTGTGAGCCGCGGCGATATCGCACGGCTTACCGATTAAAACTACGGGGTTCTGCCCCTCCTCAACTTCGTGCAATCGATCACACGGGCTTGCGGGGGCGTAGCGTGAACCCGAGCCTTCCAGCAGTGCGCTCCGGTCACAACTAATTGAGGATTCATTCAGGAACGGAATATCTTTGCGGGCTTTAACATGCAAGGCGCCTCTCATTCCCCCTTTTTCTATGCAATAAAGTGCCAGTGCATTGACCAGGCCACCACTTGATCCTCGATAACGGAGTTCATCATCTCCGGCATGCCCTTCCCAGACCTCAAGCACAGGCCCCCACTCATCAAAAAGTGTTGTATCCACCGCTTCACAGTCCTCTTCAGGTCTGTAATGAGTTTGACTTCCGGGGCATATACGCACGGATTGTTCGGCGACTTGCCCCTGCCTCGAATCTTTCGTTATGCAACGAGGTCGCCATGCGTGATCCACGGTCTCCACCATCTCGATGTGTCCCGGATGCAGGCCTGCGCAGGCCCCGCAACCCATACATAGGTGTCGTGACGCGATATCTTCTACGTTACTGTGTTTTCTGTTCAATGTGCTGCTCCCGCTGTTGTGCTTCTGATGTTCTGTTTCAGGCGGTAAAGTAATCCTGCCACAAAAAGTGTGATTAAGAGGATGCCTGCGCTCGCTGTGATGAGCGATAAATGCAGGGGAAACATAAGCCAGCTAATGAATGCCCCCACAAGGCTTGAAATGGATAACAATACCGGGACGGATGTCGCCACCCCCTGGCGATAAAACAGGATAACTATGCCGGCTAGCAATGCTGCAGTTTCTCCGATCGCAGCAGCCGCTGCGATGTAAGCAAGTCCCATTCCGGTCAGGCCCAACCAGACAGCAAGAATTAGCCCACCCAGGCGTGGCAGATTCGCCCGCATCAATGTTTGACTATCGCCTAAAGCCAGTGCAGCGGTGCTGGGCCCGACCCGAATAATGCGTATTGCCAGGGCATACCCAAGCCAGGCAAGCACGATCGGGGATATGGCAAAAGCTTCACCAAACATCAGGGTAATAATCTGGTTTCCTAGCAGGGTATAGCCAGTAATAAACAGGCAGGCAAACAAAACCAGCACCAGCATCGCTTGCTGATAAAGGCCTAAAAAGACTGGCCTGCAGCCCTGTTGTTTCGCAAGCAGCGGGAGCAGCAGGGACAGGCTGGCCCGCGCCAGTACGAGTGTCGGCAACAACCCAAGTTGCAAAGCCAGCGCATAACGACTCAGCTCTTCTACTGAAACTGAAAACGCCACGACAAGACGATCGCCCTGGAAGACACCAAACATCAACAGGCTGTTGACCAGCATTGGCCAGCCAAATTGAAGCATTCGCACGATATAGACTCGATCAAATCGCAGACGGTACTTACGTCTGGCAAATACATGTGACAGGGAGACATAAGCGACTGCCTGTACCAGGCTCACCCAGACCAAAGCAGAAAAATCACCCGCCAGTGCCCAGGCCGGCCATACTGAAAGGGTGCCGATGATATTGGCGAGGCTTTCAACCTTAAAGGTCGGGCCAAACTTAAGGGCGCGTTGCAGGCGGCGATAATCCATATGTGCAAAGCCACGCAACACCGGAACAAGACCGAGTGCAGCAAATGCCCATGCCATGTCCGGATAACCAAACGCGATGGCTGCGGGATAGGCAAGCGTGCAAAGAGCTATACCAGAGAGCAGGCCACGTGCAAGCTCAAGACCCTGCGCGTTGGCCTGAAAACGTGATGCATTGCCATCGCGCGCCTGAACCAGTAGACGGTCGGCAGCCAGGTAACTGAACATTTCAAGGCATCGCAAGGTAATCGCAAGCATCACGGCCAGCCCCATCTGTTCGGGTCCCAGCATTCGGGCCAGCAATACGTTGCGCAACAGGACAGCGCCTTCGGCAATGACCTGATTAGCGGTGACCAGAAACGACTCTCGCTTGAGCTTCGATTTCATGATGCCCCTGATACCATCGTCGTGTCAGGAATTAAATTTCGTCGGTATCGCTGAACCCTTAGGCTCACGACTCTTTGACAAACCGGCTTATCAAGGTAGTTCATTATTCGAATTTTCAAGGCTGCTTGATGGCAGCCAGCTGTGGTTTTCCGGAAAATCTGTGTCCCGGCTGCTCCGACTCCCCAATAGCGTTGGCGATACCATCCATCTGTCTGACCGCCCGGGCCAGTACTGCCGGAAGCGACGCTGAGAGCGAACTGTAAATATCCTCCCGACGTCGCCAGCTATCACAAATTCGCTCACTGAGCCCCTGTTCATCGCAAACACGCAGGTCAACCACCTCCCCACCCTGTCGACAACTGTCAAAAACACCCTGAGTCTTCATGCTATATGCCAAAGCCATGGTAGGCACACCAGACGATAACCCCGCTATGGTGGCGTGCATTCGTGTACCGCAAAACCAGTCTGTGCGACTGATAATCCATTTCAGCTCTGCGGCGTCGTAATTACTGGCAAGTACGGCAACACGTTCCGCATAGTCACCCAGTTCACTGATGACCGAATGGCAGGCGGCGAGATCGCATTCAGAATGAGGACGATCGACCACAACATGTGGAACCAGCAGTATTCGAGCCTCTGTAGTTTCCAATAATCTCCGCAATGCTCTGAGAATGGCGGTTCGGTAGTCACTCCGAAGTCCGAACTGATTTCTCGCTCCCGCAGGATCGTTATACAGTAGCCCGCTGACGTTAAATCCGATGAGTGGACGAGAACGCCGGGGCTGACCGAGCCAGCTTGATAGTGAATCGACCCGTTCGCATTCAGGTCTCGATGACGGCAGTCCAAACGCCATATCCACACCCAGGTGGTGGCGCGCGGGATCAAAGCTGCTGCCCAGTAGTAATTGTAGCTGTGCATAACTCTCCTCATCACGTGCCCAGGCGTGAGCAGCCCGACTTACAATTTTTTGCGCGATTGCATATGCCTCGTCGGTATAAAATGGGCCATACGTCTGGGGCAGCAGTATTAACGGTCGTCCTGCCTGAATGCTAATCAGCTTGGGCATGGTGACGGTTGTGAAGCGCTGGGCTCCGTATATCTCGGTAAAACTGTCACCGCCGCTAACGTCCAGAACAGCTCGTGCGCGACATAGCGTTTTGGCACCGTCGTTCCATAGCCCTCCGAACTGCGCAGCGACACGCATTTGCCATAAATTTTCCGGGCGATAGTAGCGACGCCCACTGGTCGCACCCAGTCGATCAAAGTAGAGTCGTTGATCATTCAGCGAAATGCTGGATGTTCGCCGACCACGGCCATGGTCATAGACACAAAGGTTTTCAAGGTTGCGGGCCGCCAGGCCGTCGATGACCGAATAACACAGAGCGGTCACCCCCTGGTTGCCGGTATCCGGGCTGGCGCCGAATAAAGTAATTTGCGGTTTGGTTTTTTCGTTCATGCCAGCCGTTACAGCAATTAACGTGCCATAATCGAGTTGACTCCAGAAAACCGCGTTATGCTTTTACTGAGGGCGAGATCCTGTATTAAGTATCGTCGGCAACAAAATCTTTAATATTCCTTTAATATCATTTGTTTACCGCGTTAGTAAACGACGATCATTGTCTGACTTATAGCTGAAACAATTCCATTAAACCGGGTTCCCGGGTCTCAGCAATCTAATGTGTGCATTATGTGGCGTGCATTTGTTCAGATGATCTGCCGGACAAGCGCGGACGCGCTTGTCCGGGCCTTTATGCCATTTTGAGAGAAAAACCCACGCATATGATATGCGTTGCAAATTGCAATTTTTCGCAAATTGCAACAGGTCGTTTCCACAGCTCGCGCCCGTCATATCGCGACTGCATTCATTCGCCATGGTTGGCATGTTATTTGCTTTATCTCAACTAAACCTTTACGCAGAGATTGACCATGCAAAACACAACTTCATTGAATTCATTACCTTCTGGAACAACTGTCCTGCACTCTCACCCAGTCCCGCAGGACCTGTGGTTTCAGATTCAGCGGCTTGCTGCAGTTTTATGTCTGCTTCTGATTGCGCCCCTGCTGGCCATTTTATTTGTCCTGGTTAAGTCAACTTCCCAAGGCTCATTCATTTATAGACAGCAGCGCCTGGGGATGGGCGGCCAGCCTTTTACCACATATAAAATACGCTCTATGGTCAATGGAGCAGATCTTGATTTAAGTCTTGCCCGCAGCGTGCAGGCTTCCAACCCGAAGGTGACTGGCGTAGGGCGTGTGTTACGTGACCTGAAACTCGATGAGCTTCCCCAACTCTTGAATATCGTACGTGGAGAAATGGTTTTTGTGGGTCCACGACCAATCGCGATTCCACTGCAACGGGAACTGGAGCAGGAGATAGAAGGATTCGAAAGACGACTCAGTGTTCGACCCGGCCTCACCAACCTTGGACAGGTCTGCGTCCTGGAAAGTGCTGATCCCGACCGCGTGGTTGAAGACTGGCGGATGCGTTTTGAAGCTGAACTGCACCACCTTAGAAACAGAAGGCCCGCCTACGATATGCTGATCATATTGGTAACGGCGTTGTACGTATGCCGAAAACTATTTAAATGCCTATGGTCAGCACGCAGGAAACTTTTTACTTTCGCTGGTGTTGTTATCGGTTTGATGGTGCTGCCCGGGCTGTCCGGGTGTGCCAGTTTTGGGCATGACCCGGTTTCGAGTTCGCCTGCGATAACGGTTAAAAGCACTTCATCAGATGCAACGCCCGGATACCCTGAAAACTTTGAAGTAGAAGGTTTGAGCGTAGAAACTGCAAGCCGGGGAGAGCCCGAAAGCAACTATCACGTCGGTACGGGTGACACCCTATTTGTCAACATCTTTGGAGAACCCGGAATGAACAGCCTGCGGGTACCGGTTGACCCCGAAGGCTACATACAGTTGCCTTTCATTGAACGTGCTCGGGTCGTTGGAAAAACGACCACAGAAATACAGAGCCAGCTCAAGACCGAGTTTGAAAATAACTTCAAAAACCCATGGGTGGTCGTACTGGTTGAGAAATTTGGTAGCAAGCCTCTCTATTTGCTTGGTGAATTCAACTCACCAGGTGTAATTTATCTCGATCGCCCGACCAGCATCATCCAGGCGCTGGGGCATGGCAAGGGTCTTAATGAACGAGCCTACCTGCGCGGTACGAGGTTGCTGCGCCACAACGACATTGTCCCGGTCGACATCTACGCCCTGCTTAAAAATGGTCGACAGGACCAGAATCTGTGGCTTGAAGCTGGCGATACCATTTACGTACCAAACATTAAAGAACAGAGGGTCATCGTGCTTGGCGCCGTAAACAACCCGACGACTTTGACCATTAATAATGACGGTATGGGCCTGCTCGAAATCATTTCCCGCGCAGAGGGGATTCGTAACGGGATTGCCAGACTTGATGAGGTACGCATTATTCGCTCTCTCTCCCCGGTAAGCGGCGAGTTCATTACCATAAATGCCGAGCAAATCTTTGCCGGTACGGCGCCCGATTTCCCACTACAGGTCGGAGATATCGTGTACGTGCCACAGAACGCCATGGGAAACTGGAATGACGTAGTTAATGCAATCAAACCAAGTTTTGAACTGCTAACCAGTAGCCTGCAACCTTTTGTTCAGCTCAAGTTTTTAACCGAGAGTGACTGATCATCCGGATTCGTATCAATGCCAGCACACATCGCCCTGAACTACCGATTCGCAAACCGCGAAACCCATTCCATATTGCAAAGCGATCCTGGAGGAGCGGGATGCGCTGCTTTATATAAAGCCCGCGTATTAACACTCGCAGTATTGGCACTAAATTTGCTTTCAATCAATAAAACAACGCCTGTGCTCGCGGTGCGATCGACAGATACGAACTGCCTACTTAACGGGGATAAGCAACAATGGCTCAACAAAATAAATTGAAAACACGGGTGCCGGGCATGATAGGCAACTTGATTCATTGGTATATATCGCGGCATAATTTTCTGCTGAGCTCAGTTCACGGCCAGCAGAAGAAAAATACTCCGATTCACCAATGGCTCAGACAGAAATGGGTAATACTTGGAATCTTACTGCTCGGAATCCCGACAAGTTCTGTTTTAGCAGGTACCGTCTCTCCTGTGCAGTCCACGGATCGACCTTATAACCTTGACATAGTGAGTCCGGTACAACTGGCGGGTTCAGATGAACAGGCGGCTGATTTTCAAACCAGTGACCTGCCGCTGATTGAACAGGTGGTAAGCGAGTCATTGAGCGAAACCAACTCCATCAGCGATGTTTCAAATATTACCCTGGATCCCGGCGAACTCGTGCTGGATGCAGAGGCCGAGGTAAGAGTCTATTTCGTCGGGGAGGGAGCAGGCTATCACAATACCCTGGGATACTACACGGGAGACCCCGAGTCGATTACAGATGGAATCAACAATACCGACGCGCAGCTGATTTTTCCCGACGCGTCAAGCTCAACATCCTACCTTGGTGACACAACAGATGCGATACGAACCGAGTCAGAACCACTGCTGGCGGGTGATTTCGTTGATCTTGGCCTAACCGGGGCTGGAACCCAGCTGAATTTTTTCCTGATTGCAAATGGCGCGAATGGTGGCAGCAATATCTATACAGCTGATCCTGCGCTAAACCCCGACGGAACTGATCACTTTGTATCACTGGCAATAACGGCGGTAGTTGATAGTCCATACCTGGTAATAGGCGTCGAAGATCTTTACGGTGGCGGTGACCAGGATTACAACGACCTGGTATTCGTGGTGGATATTGGTTACGAAAACGTCGCAGCGCTGATCGCGGCAACTGTACCGCTGCCGGTCGGCGCTTTTGGCATCATTGGTCTGTTAGGTTTTCTCCTGACATCCCAACTGCGTGGCCGTAGAAGGCAAAAGAACAAAGATGGCAGAGGGTAGAACAATCAAGTCGAGATTCACCAGCCCTGCGGCACTGCATACCGTACGATTGCTCGCCGGGTTAAGTCTCTCAGCTGTCGCATGCCATGAGGGGTGGTCAGCGATCTTCAAAGCCAGTTTTTCCGCGAACTCCTCGGGTGCCGGGCTAATGGCATTCGCCGCAGGTGGCTACCTTTTCTGGTTGCGACGCGACTGGCTGGCGACCCCCGGCAGGGGCTCGATTAGTGCCCTTACAGTTCTGTTCGTCAGCGCCCTAGCCTACTATTACGGCATCGATCAGCGAATAGATGTTCTTGCAAACAGTGCTGCAATACTGTTTGCATTCAGCATGATCTGCTGCTTTTTACCGGAAGGCTCTTTAGGCGTGCTTACGCCCGGCGCGATCGCATTCCTGTTCGCAGTGCCGATACCAGGAATCGTGACCGAGATGGTGAGTATTCCAATGCAGTTATTCGACGCGGCAGTGGTTGAAGCTGTTGCTCAGGCGGTGGGCCTGCCGGTAACCCGAACCGGCACCCTGATCGCCGTCAACGGAATTACGGTCGACATCGATCAGGGCTGTGACGGTTTACGCCTGGTCTGGCCCATGCTGCTGGCCGCTTATACGGCAGCAGCGATCGGTATCGCCCCCCGTTGGCTCCAGATCACGATCTGCCTGTCCGCAATCCCGGTCGCCCTGGTGCTAAATTGCATACGCCTGGTTATCACCACTACCATGTATGGCTACGCCAGCCCGGCAACTGCGGCACTCGTCCACGACGCGCTCGGCTGGGTTATGGTCATTTCGGCCGGATTCCTGCCGATTGTGCTATTGAACTCGCTCGTAGGCCCCTTGCCGCAAAGCTTACCCAACCCATGCCGCGAACCGGCTGTCCGACGGAAAACCAGCCGGCCCAATAGATTAGCACCAGCCGGGGTAGCTGTGGCCACTGGCTTGCTGGTGATGACGGGACCGCTGAATAGCCACGAACTGGATCCGGTGCACGACGAAATCGTTCAAACACAGATCGCCGCGCTGCCATATCGGCTGGACCGCTGGATCGGTGAGGACAGGCCGGTACCAGAACGCGAACGTGAGATACTCAACGCCGACGCGCTCGTGCAACGCGTCTATCACGAGCCCGACACCGGTACCCAACTGGTCATGCTGGTTGCCTACCATCGGGACGGCAGGCTGGCTACCGGCCATCAGGCACCCAGATGTTACAGAACGCGAGGCTGGGGAGTCGTCAGGGAGGTGCCCTTCGACTGGAGTATAGAAGAACTCGATCTTGATGGAAGTATCTACGTCATGTCGCGGAACAATGCCAGAATGACCGTGTTTGAAATATTTTCCAGGCCGATATTAGCCATGACCGGCCAATCCGCACCACTTAATGCGCCCTCTTCCCGGGCATTGATGCGCATCCAGTTCCTGGTGTCGGGAGAACAAGCTTACGACTACTCTGTGAACCAGTCGATAGGCAAGTTCCTGACTGCACTGGTCTCACCGTCGGCGGCGCCACAAGCAGGGTAATTAAATTGAAGTATCTGGAGATAATAACTTAATGGCTCGCACACTTCGCTTCGTATCAATCATCGTGGTCGCCGTTTTTACGATCAGTGCCCTGACCTACACAGCGGTCACCTGGCGAACCGAGGCACGTTGTGAGGCTTATCACAGCGACGGTATCCGTGCGCTCGAACTTGAGCAATTTACCCTGGCTGCCGAAAAACTGGGCAAACGGCTGGATAATTCCAGCTGTGGAGACAGTAATACTGACCTGCTGTATGCCTATGCGCGCGCCCGCGCACGACTTCCGGAACCCGGCAGCAAGCATCTTGTAGAATCGGTCCGCGCCCTGAAACAGGCTGTTTTAATCGAGCCGGGCGCAGCACATGCGTGGCGGGAATTAGCGCTGGCCTGGCTTGGCATGGGAGAGCCGGCCCGCGCTGTAGACGCAGCACGAAAAGTTGTAGCACTGGATCCAGCTGATCATGCCGCATTTAGAATCCTGCTGACCGCCCTGCTTGCCACCGGAAAGAATCACGAGGTGCGGGATCTGGCAACGCAGGCCCTGAAGCAGGCACCGCAACGCTGGTGGTTACACTTCGCTCGACTCTCAGCACTGTCAGCAACCAGGGCCAGCCTGGAACTGGTGCCAGCTGATATTACCCACCTCACGAATGAACAGCGCCTTCTTATCGAGTCATATTCCGCGATACTTCAGGGACGCGAGGACGAAGCAAAACAGGCACTACAGGCCATCACCGTCAGTCAACCCCTGGACACGTTGTATTTACAGACATTTGTCAATCTTTTGGGAGGTATCGAGATGCATACGAAGGCACTCGAGCTTTTACATCAGCAAAGATTCCAGCTCGCAGGGAAATTACGTAGAGAATACCTTGAACTTGCGTGGCAGTCCGGTCGTACTGAATGGATACTGGATTACCTGACGCAACAACCCGCGCGTATTGATCAGGAACCCGCTTTGCTTTTACTTCAGACCCTGGCATCGAAATCTACCAGCGTGGATAACCTACAGCTAGAGATACCGTTCTTATCAGACCCCGGTGTAAAGGAGTCACAGGCACAACAGCGCTGGCGCAGATTACTGCAAGCCAGTCGGCTGCAGAATGACGATGCGGAGCTGGTCGACGCTCTGGAACAGGTGCTCGAAATCGAACCGCGCAATATCGTGGTTCTTCAACTACTCTCTGAAGCATGGATTCGCCTGCAGGAACCCCTCCGGGCGGCCAGAGTTGCCGAGCGCACGATGCAACTCGCGCGCGGCTGGGCACGCCCCGCTCTCACCCGCGCACAAGCCCTGTTACGCGCCGGCAGGCCCATGGCAGCCCTGCAATCCGCCCGTGAAGCCACACGCCGCGCGCCAGATGATCCCTTAACGGGGCTCGTATTGGCCCAGGCCTGGGCGCAGAACCTCGGACCGGACGATCATCAAGGTGCCACGGCTCTGCTGAAACTGCTCGACACACTACAAACCGAGACTCTGATCGCTGATCTGGTATCCCTGGACCCGATCCGCCGGATCGCAACTGCAAGGCTTGAGGGTCGGACCGGAATAATTAAAGACAGCCCTGATACGGTCAAAACAGAAAACCCGGATAAGCAAGCTGTGAATCCGTCCCTCACTGAGGTCCCGGATGCTGAAAGAATCATGGGCTGCAATGCCAAAACCACTGCCGCTGCCCACACAGCCTGCTGGAAAGATTTGATGAACCGGCATCCCGGTAATTTGAGCACCAGCCTGCTTGCGCTTTCGTCAGCTGCAAACAGGGGTAACGCACAGTTTCAACTCGAAATCATCGAACAAATCAGGGCGCTGACGCCTCAGAGTTCAGGTTTGTGGAGGCTGGCTCGCGCGCGCCTGATACTTTCCTCGGAAACGACTGAGAAAACAGCGGCGGAAGCCGCACTGCTACTTCGTTATGCACTGCAGCGCTCCCCAGACCAGGCTGATGCACACCTGCTGATGGCGAATGCGATGGCTCACCTCGGTGATCGTACGACGGCAGGCGCTCATCTGAGTGAGGCGGTCGCTGCGGATCCCAGTCGCTCCAGACAGGCCCTGCAAGTGTCACTCTACCTGGCCAGCGAGGTAATCAAAATTGAACCCCGAACCCTGCTCGGATGGTGGGAATCGATTACCTGGCTTGAATCTGCATATATCTCCAGACAATCATTATCAGTTGAACCTCTGCAAAGCCAGTCAAACTTGAAAGCCAACAGGCTCGGACAGGCCAGGCTGATCTCCCGGTTGAACGTACTAGCAGGGTTTGCGGAAACAAGATCTGATGCTGCGCTGGCAGAAGCCGTGTATCGCAGAATTTTACAACTTGATAATAATGCGCATATCGCAAACAACAATCTCGCTATGATTTTATCTGGAGAAAAAAGTTCTTTGGACGAGGCACTGATGCTGGCGCGCAGGGCTGTCGAAATAAGGCCGTCAAGTAACGATTACCGGGATACGCTAGAAGTTGTGCTGGCCGCAAAAAAAAGTCATTCGCACTGAATCCCGGTGATGGGTTGAAAAACAGTCTTTGTTATTCATCAATATCCTTCTGCCGGAACCTGCCACCCAACTGTAATATTTTGATGGCTATGCTTTTCAATCTGGTGCCGGCCGCCATGTTCTGAAGGGATATTCACTGGCTGACCGTAAAGGGCGGCATGAATTCAAAAAAAAGGCATACAGGGATTGCCCTACCAGATTCATATTGCGTTGCATATTGGTACTCAATTTTCCACAACACATCCTGGCTTTCACCACAGGGCTACCGGTTTTGATTCGTTTCAACTCGTCGCCAACCGGGCTGTTATCAAACACCCGTTCCGGTTTCTGCCGGGATGCTGATCAACCATATGACAGGCTCAGTCTGGCTTGAACAGGCTCTACTGCTGGTTCGCCGATGGTACAAAGCCCTGTATGCACCCAGGTGACGCCTGCTATACCACAATGCGAGCATTATGCAGGCCGTTGAGCTTAGGTATTATCCTGAAATCACTACTCAAAATTGTGCACCT
>JAAELZ010000147.1 GCA_024226105.1 Pseudomonadota bacterium
CTGCCATCCAGTATTTGCACAATAATGCCATCCACCGCCAGGGTAGCGTGATTATCGGTTAACTCAATATCGGAGATTCTAATCGTGCTTTTCTGGTTTAAGATAATCGGCCGATTACTGAGCGTGTGCGGACATATTGGTACCAGTACAAACACCGGCAGGGTAGGTTCGATGATCGGGCCGCCCGCTGCCAGCGCATAAGCGGTGGAACCCGTCGGGGTTGAGACGATCAAGCCGTCGCTGCGGGTTCTGGAAACGAATTCATCACCCACGTTTATACTCATTTCAATCAACCTGCCGGTATCGCCTTTGCTGATCACGGTATCATTGAGTGATAGATAAGCGTGTATGCCTTTACCTTCCTTGTATACGGTGGTTTGCAGCATGGCGCGTTTTTCGATCCGGTAGTCGCCATTAATGACAGCCTTCAGGCCCTGTGTTATTTCATTAGCCGGAATGTCTGTTAAAAAACCCAGGCGCCCCAGGTTGATGCCGACAATTGGAACCCTGAACGGTGCCAGAGAACGTGCCGCGTGCAATAGCGTGCCGTCCCCGCCGACCACAATCGCAAAATCCAGTTCGTGGTATTGCTCAGTATCAAGAATGCGCTCACCACGAATCTCTGCCGCGGTGGTGTCCCCCAGTAATACGTTTGCGCCACACTCCGATAACAGAGTTCGGACTGTGCTCAGCGCGGATTCAACGTCAATTGAACCGTATTTCCCAAACAGCCCGACGATTTTATTGTGCATCATGAACAAATATTTTTAGTATCATTTTGGTATTATAAGATGTATTGGTGTTTAGTTGTATCTATCCATTGGTCGAGGACACGTGAAAGTACAAAGCGGACAAATCAATGAGCGCGCGGGTAAAGTGCTCAATCATATCATTCAAAACTATGTGAGTACGGGCCAGCCTGTGGGCTCAACAACCCTTGCGCGTGCCCCGGATTTGCAGGTCAGTTCCGCAACGGTTCGGAATGTGATGTCGGATCTGGAAGAACTGGGCCTGATTCACTCACCCCATACATCTGCCGGGCGCATACCTACTTCGGCGGGTTATCGCACTTACATCAATCAGTTATTGCACGCCCAGCCTCTGCATTGTGATCAGAGCAGTGAGATTGAACGAGCGCTCCAGCAATATGAAGATCCTAAAAAACTGCTGACCAACGCATCGCAAATGTTGTCGCGACTAACTTCTTTTGCCGGAGTGGTGTCGATGCCTGACAGTGAATTCAGTCATTTTAAGCAAATTGAATTTCTGAAGCTAAAAAAGGAGCGCGTGCTGGCGATTCTGGTAACCAAAGACGGCATGGTTGAAAATAAGGTATTGAATCTTGATCAGGAATATTCCGATTCCGAACTGGTGCGAGCCTCCAATTATTTCAACGATGCCTACGCCGGGCGTTCTATGTTTGAGGTGCGTCAGGATTTGCTCAGAAAGATGGAGCAGGACAGCTCTGAAATGCGTGGAGCCATGCAAACAGCGGTAGAAATGGCGCAGAGTTTGCTAAATGAACATGAAGAGGACGATGAAGTGGTTGTGTCGGGTCGATCCAATTTGTTCGGTTTGCCCGATTTCAGCGAAACCGAGCAACTAAAAGGGGTATTGGACACCTTTCACACCAAACGCGTGCTGCTGGATCTGGTGAGTAAAAGCCTGAGTGGAGAGGGGATCAGTATCTATATTGGTGAAGAATCGGGATATCAGGCGCTGGAAGCGTGTTCGGTGATCGCGATGCCATACGAAAAGGAAGGCCAGAGGGTAGGTGTGCTGGGCGTGATTGGGCCTACGCGAATGGCCTACGACCAGGTCGTGGCAGTTGTGGATGTCACCTCCAAGCTTTTATCCAGTGCGCTGAGCGACTGAGCTTTATTGGTGCGAGGCTGAAGGGCACCGCGACGTATTCCGCCTCCTGAAAGGAAAAGGGGCTTTAGCCAAAATTTGAAATATCCCGATAACGGGTTCTTCCAGTCGTAATATCCATACGGTTTTTATATTTTATTCCCTTGTAAATAGATTGCCGATCCCCACATTGTTTTTCGAGTGAATGCGCGATGTGTCGCGCTTTTTTGAACGATTGGGAAGAACAATGAGTAACAAAGAAAAGCATTCAGAAGTAGCAGAAGACGAGCAGGCGTTGGAAGCCGATTTCGTTAGCCAAAAATTGGGTGATGAGCTTGATGAAGCACTGCTTGAAGAAGGTGAAGCACCGACTATGGAGAGCCTGATGCAGGATCTTGCTGCGATGCGCGAAACTAGCAACGAACTCGATGATAAGTACATGCGTGCAAAAGCCGAGACTGACAATGCGCGCCGGATATCTGTCAAGGAAGTTGAAAAAGCACGCAAATTTGCACTGGAAAGCTTCGCTAAGGAATTGCTACAGGTGAAGGACAGCCTCGACCAGGCCGCCCAGGTTGACTTGAGCAGTAACGTGACGGAACAACTGATCGAGCAAATGTCTGAGGGCTTAAGCCTGACGCTAAAGCAACTGGACAGTGTCTTTGAGCGTTTTAAAATTGAGGTGGTTGCCCCTGAGGCCGGTGATTCGCTGGACCCGGAACTGCACCAGGCGATGACGCGCCAGCCTTCAGAAGAAGTAGATACAAACAATATAGTTTCAACCCTGCAAACAGGCTACACATTGAACGGACGCTTGTTGCGCCCGGCGATGGTGATTGTTTCCAGCGGCAGTTAAACAATATTATCACCCTTTAAATAACTGTAACTATTCCCATATAGAGCACAGGTTATTAGAACATACATATTACGAGGTTATTAAACATGGCTAAAGTTATTGGAATTGATTTAGGAACGACCAATTCATGCGTTGCAGTAATGGAAGGCGATACGCCTAAAGTTATTGAAAATGCCGAAGGTCGTCGTACTACCCCTTCTGTGGTTGCATTTGCAGAAGACGGCCAGGTATTGGTGGGCGAAGCAGCCCGTCGTCAGGCGGTTACCAACCCTGAAAACACTATTTTCGCGGTTAAGCGACTGATTGGTCGTCGTTTCAACGAAGACGTCGTACAGCGCGATATTGATTTGATGCCGTATAAAATCGTCAAGGCAAAAAATGGCGATGCGTGGATTGAAGCCGATGGTAAGCAGATGTCTCCTCAGGAAGTCTCTGCCAAGATTCTGCAAAAAATGAAATCCACGGCTGAAGATTATCTGGGTGAAGAAATTACCGATGCGGTGGTTACCGTGCCGGCTTATTTCAACGATTCACAGCGCCAGGCTACCAAGGATGCGGGCAAAATCGCCGGTCTGGATGTTAAGCGCATTATCAACGAGCCAACCGCAGCGGCACTGGCATTTGGTCTTGACAAGGTAAGCGGTGATAAAACCATTGCAGTATACGATCTGGGTGGCGGTACCTTTGACGTTTCCATTATCGAGATCGCGGATCTGGATGGTGAGCAACAGTTTGAAGTATTGTCTACCAACGGTGACACCTTCCTGGGTGGCGAAGATTTCGATTCACGCCTGATTGATTATGTGGTGGACGAGTTCAAGAAAGATCAGGGTTTTGATCTCAAGGGCGATCCGCTGGCCATGCAACGCCTTAAAGAAGGCGCAGAAAAAGCCAAGATCGAGTTGTCTACGACCTCACAAACTGAAATCAATCTGCCCTATATCACGGCAGATGCCAGCGGGCCAAAACACTTAAATATCAAGCTGTCACGTGCTAAACTTGAAGCATTGGTCGAAGATCTGATCAAGCGTTCCATTGCGCCGTGTAAAACCGCATTGAAGGATGCCGGTTTAAGTGCCAGCGAGATCGATGATGTTATATTGGTCGGTGGTCAGTCGCGTATGCCCAAGGTACAGGAAGCCGTTGCTGAATTCTTCGGTCAGGATGTACGTAAAGATGTGAACCCGGATGAGGCTGTCGCGGTGGGTGCATCGGTTCAGGGTGGCGTACTTTCAGGTGACGTTAAAGACGTGTTGTTGCTTGATGTAACGCCATTGTCGGTAGGTATTGAGACCCTGGGCGGTGTATTGACCAAGTTAATCGAGAAAAACACCACCATTCCGACCAAGGCAACCCAGGTTTTTTCTACTGCCGAAGATAATCAGCCTGCTGTTACTGTGCACGTATTGCAGGGTGAACGTGAAATGGCAACGGATAATAAATCACTGGGTCGTTTTGATTTGTCAGACATTCCTCCCGCGCCGCGTGGTACACCTCAGATTGAGGTGGCCTTTGATATTGACGCGAACGGCATTATGCACGTATCGGCCAAAGACAAGGCAACGGGTAAGGAGAACAAGATCGTGATCAAGGCGGGTTCCGGTTTGAGCGATGAAGAAATCGAGCAAATGGTGCGTGATGCTGAAGAAAATGCCGATGCGGATCGCGAAAAGCGCGAACTGGTTGATGCTAAGAACCAGGGCGAAGCGCTGGTTCATCAGGCCAGGAAGTCACTTACGGACCTTGCAGATAAGGTTGACGAAGAGACTAAATCCGCAGTAGAAACGGCGGCGACGGACCTGGAAGAAGCCCTTAAAGGTGACGACAAGGCCGATATCGATGACAAAACCCAGGCATTGGCTGAGGTTAGTCAGAAGGTTGCAGAACAGGCGTATGCCGAGGCCGGGGCCGAAGCTCAGGCCGAGGCGGGCGATGCAGATGCAAGTACGGCTGATGACGATATTGTCGATGCCGAGTTTGAAGAAGTGGACGACGATAAGAAGGCCTAAGCGTCTATTTGATTCGACCTAAGAGCGCGTTCAGGTTTATTGAACGCGCTCTTTTTTAATGGGGCCGGGGCGAAAGCCCGGGTTCCATAAGTGTAGTGTTATTTGATAGAAAACATGTCTAAACGAGATTATTACGAAGTGTTGGGGGCGTCGAAAACGGCCTCCAAGGCGGAAATCAAAAAGGCCTACCGTAAGGTTGCGATGAAATATCATCCTGATCGTAA
>JAAELZ010000148.1 GCA_024226105.1 Pseudomonadota bacterium
CGTAACGGCTGTACGGGAAAGCTCCAGCTCCTCGAGATTCACCAATGGGTGCAGCGTTAACAGGTCAGCATCCCCCATCGCCGTGTCGTTTAGATCCAGGTCTTTGATCTGTACCAGCTCTTGCAGGTAACTCAGCCCCATGCCCGTTATTGCAGTATCGTTCAACTCCAGATCAATCAGGCGATCCATCGCTTTTAGATGAACCAGCCCTGCGTCCGTGATGGCCGTATCCGAAAGATCCAGGTCGCGCAGACGAACCAGATTTCCCAGTAATTGCAGCCCTGTATCGCTAATGCGTGTTCCCTTGAGATAAAGGCTCGATATTTGCCGCATTTCCCCCACAGTCTGCATGCCGGCATCACTTACCGCTGTATCATCAAGGCGTAGGTATAACAGTGATTTAGCCTCCTTTAGCGGAACCAGCCCGGCGTCACTTATGCCGGTTTCTGTCAATAGCAGAATTTCCAGCTCGTCTATGGCCGCTATTTTTAAAAGTCCGTTATCACTAATCAAGGTCTGTCTAAGATCCACCCGAACTTTCGGTCCGAAACTTCGCGGCCAGCTGCGGCCAAACATCTCCACTTCAACCTTTCCATTTAAACGCTCAATCTCGCTAAAAACATGCGTGTATTTACCCGGCAGCAAGCTATAACTCGCAACACTATATAAAGCATAAACACTGGCACACGCTAACAGCACCGTAGCTACATAGTGGAATACTTTCACTTTTGCTTTAAACATAGTATCGTTTGCGGGCCGCCTCCAGATAAACGGGGCTGGGGCTGCCAGCAGCTATAGCGGGCCTCCAGCCTCAGGCTGAAATCAACAAGCGGCCATTTTCTTTGAGCCACTTCCTGTGGGTTTTGAATTCCGGACAATATCGTATAACGTGCTCCCAGAATGCTGGAGAGTGATTAAAATGACTCAGGTGGCAGAGCTCGTGAACAATCACATAATCAATCACCTCAGGGGGTGTTTTGATGAGCTTCCAGTTGAGCTGGATAAGTCCGTCATGACGGCAACTCCCCCAGCGTGCGGTGTAACTTTTTATTTGCAGGCCGCTTCCAGTCAAGCCGGTTTTCTGTGATAGCTTTTCCAGCCGCGACGGTAATACCGCGCCAGCCTGCTCACGCAACCATCTGGTCAAACGCCTGTCGAGCTGATTTTTATCCTGTGGCTGACGCGTAATAACCTTGATTAATCCGGGCCCGGGCTCAATCAGGTTTTTCGCTCCAATCAGCTTGTCGACGGTGAGTTGTTCTCCCATAAACCAGAGGCTTTGTCCCTTTGCTTGCTGCTTTTGTGTTTCGAGTTGCTGGTGTTGCGCTATTTGCCGGGAAATCCAGGCTTGCCGGGGAATTATAAACCGCTCAACTTCGCGCAATCGCGTTGCCGCGGGCGTCATCACTACAATTTGGCCCTGCTTATCGACCTTAAGGGCCAGGCTTCGAATGCGGCGCGGTGATTTCAGCCATTTAATATTCAGGCCGGCAATAGATACTAACTCGGGTTCGCGGCTAAGGGTTTGCTTGCGCGGACGGCACGACCAGAGGGCCTTTAACCCAGCCATCTATTTCGCTTCACAATACCAGGACTGGATATCCGCTGCGGCGGAATCAACGATCCATTTTGTACCGGGATAGAGTTTGGGCTGCGGTTTAGAACCGTCGATATTGTATTTACGGTATTTTCCGTCCTGCCAATAGGCAGTGACGATTGAATCGGCGGCACAGCCTTCCTGCTCATACAGACTGCACCACTGGAAACCGGTCTGCACAAATCGATAAATGCGCTTGCCCCAGAGCAAATCATGGCAACCGGCTTTTTCAGCTGCCCCGCCAATGGCGATACTGCGTTGCTGAAGCTTTGAATTCATTTCGTACATGCGTATTTTCTGGCCCGAGAAAGCAGGCCCGGACCAGATCAAAACCAGTAAACACATCAGCGGCAGGATCGCGGAATCGTGCCTGACTTCGAACAACCCGCCTTTCATACTTGCACGCCTTTAGTAGCTATTTGCTGCCGCCAAATCGCCAGGTGCGCATTGCACTGCCCTCTGCAATGCCGCCCTCACGCCGTTCGATATCAGGGTCATTGAGATTGTAATATTCACGCAGTCCGCTTTGCTGGTGCTCAACCGTCACCCCGTCCAGACGGTTTTCGTAACGTCGCTCTTCTACCTGTAAACCTGATTCCAGATCGCGAGGCGTGGCAACCTCTTCAAAGCGTGGTGGTGGCGGTGCTTCGCCTTCAGGGGCAGGTGCCTGCGCTGTTTGCGCAATCACCGTAGCGCACCACACCGTGCCCATGACACCGGCGGCCAAAATTGCTATTCTTTTACTCATTGTATTACTCCTCTAAAAAGTCAGCCCGAAATCCGGCTTGCCCTCAGGCCGATGAAAACCGTGTTCCGCATAAAAATCGAAAATTGCCCGACAAATCTCCTGTGGCGTATCAAGCAATTGAATCAGATCCAGGTCACGTTCGTTTATTGTACCTTCCTCAATCAGGGTATTCTTGAAAAAGTCTAACATACCCTTCCAGAATAATGACTGAACCAGAATCACCGGTATGGCGGGCGTTTTCCCGGTTTGAATAAGGGTCAGACACTCGATGACCTCGTCCAGTGTTCCAAAACCACCCGGCATCACGATATAGGCAGCAGAATACTTTACAAACATCATTTTACGTACAAAAAAATGATGAAAATTAACACTGACATCCTGATAGTCGTTAGGGATTTCCTGCTTGCCCGGCAATATAATGTTAAGGCCGATGCTTGGCGAGCGGCCCTGCTGAGCACCCCGATTAGCCGCCTCCATAATACCCGGTCCGCCACCACTAATGATCGAGAACCCGCTGTTGGACAACTCTTTGGTTATATCTACAGTAAGTTGATAATTCGGGTGATCGGGCGTTGTACGGGCTGAACCAAAAACACTTACCGCGGGGTGCACTCGCGCCATTTTGTCGAAACCCTC
>JAAELZ010000149.1 GCA_024226105.1 Pseudomonadota bacterium
ATTGAATCGAACCAGCAGGCGAAAAAAGAGAGTGAGATGCTCACGGGCACACTACTGCCGGGGATCAACAACCTGCACTCGCATGCGCATCAAAGGGCGATGGCGGGTCTGGCCGAAAAAAGTGCATCTGGCCAAAATGGTAAAGACAGTTTCTGGACCTGGCGCAAGACCATGTACCACTATCTGGAAAAGATCGGGCCTGATGATCTGTACGCGATCGCTAACCAGGTTTATCTTGAGATGCTTAAGTTCGGTTACGTCGGAGTCGGGGAATTTCAGTACCTGCATCACGATGTTAACGGCCGGCCCTATCAGGACAGGGCTGAAATGACCAAACAGTGTTTGCTCGCGGCGCAAAATACCGGCATGGCGTTTACCGCGCTACCGGTTTTATATGGTTTTGGAGGCTTTGGGTCAAAAGCTGCGAGCCAGGCACAAAAACGATTTCTAAATGATTCAGACGGGTTTTTAGAGATTGTCGATAGCCTGGCGACACCTGTCAGCAAATCAGGCAACGCCTCTCTGGGTATTGCCCCGCATTCCTTGCGGGCCATTAACCCGGAACTTTTACAACAGGTATTGAGTGCGGGAAAGCACGAGGTCATTCACATACATATCGCTGAACAATTGAAAGAAGTTGAAGAATGCCTTGCCTGGAGCAAACAAAGCCCCGTTGAGTGGTTATTTGATCTCTTTGAAGTGGATTATTCCTGGTGTTTAATTCACGCAACCCATATGACGCCTGAGGAAACGAGCCGACTGGCGAAATCAGGGGCGGTCGCGGGTTTATGTCCAACCACTGAAGCCAATCTGGGTGACGGCTTTTTTAATGTAGAGCCGTATTTTTCTAAACAGGGTGCCTGGGGCATAGGTTCGGACAGCCATATATCGATCAGCCCGGTCGAAGAATTGCGCTGGCTGGAATACGGTCAGCGCTTACTGGCTAATCAACGTAATGTCACGAATACAAACGCTCAACCCAGTACAGGTACTTTTCTTTATCTTCAGGCCGCAGCGGGAGGCGCTCAGGCCGCCGCAAGATCAAGCGGGAAAATTGAAGCGGGCTATCGTGCCGATTTTGTTGTGCTGGATGACGAACACCCGCGTTTGTACGGGCGGCAGGAAAATGATCTGATCGACAGCTGGGTATTTTCCGGTAATGAGAACCCTGTGAAAGATGTCTATGTCGGAGGTGTAAAAGTCATTGAAGATGGATTTCACCAAAAAGAAAACGCCATAAATACGCAATTTCAGGCCACCATAAATCGTCTGGCAGGATAAAAAATGAACGCTCCAATAAAACTTTTTCCAGGACAGGTTCAGCTAAATCAGCTGGAACGAATATATCGAAGCTCGGAGAGAATAAAGATTGATGCTGACTGCAGGCCAAAGGTCGATAGCGCCGCAGATATCGTTAGCAAAGCAGCAAGCGGAGAAAATGACGTATACGGGATCAATACCGGGTTTGGAAAATTGGCCAGCACACGAATTGCAGCAGAACAAACCACGCAGCTACAACGCAATCTGATTTTGTCGCACTGCTGTGGCGTTGGCGCGCCCCTGCCTG
>JAAELZ010000150.1 GCA_024226105.1 Pseudomonadota bacterium
GAGGATGGCACGATTTGCCTGATCGGGGCCACTACCGAGAATCCCGCATTCGAGCTCAATAATGCGCTGCTATCCAGGGCGCGTGTTTACGTATTGAAACCACTCGAAGAAGATGCGCTGGATCAGCTGATTGTGCACGCGCTGGACAATGATGAGCATTTGAAAAAGCAGGGTGTTTCCATTGGCGACGATGCCCAAGCAATGCTCGTACAGGTTGCAGACGGGGATGCAAGAAGAGTACTCGGATTTCTGGAAACCGCGGCCGACCTTGCTCAGGATACTGCAGACAAGAGCATTTCCAGGCAGCACATAGATGCAGTTATCAGCGTTCGTCTTTCCCATTTTGATAAAGGCGGTGACTATTTTTATGATCAGATTTCAGCTTTGCACAAAGCGGTACGAGGCTCCAACCCCGATGGTGCTTTGTACTGGGCGACACGTATGTTACAGGGCGGCTGTGATCCGCATTATTTATTGCGCCGTTTACTGCGCATGGCAAGTGAAGATATTGGTAATGCAGATCCACGCTCGCTTGGCCTTGTTGCGCACGCCTGGGACGCTTATGATCGACTGGGTTCGCCCGAAGGAGAGCTGGCAATTACCCAGGCAGTGATTTACCTGTCTATTGCGCCCAAAAGCAACGCGGTATATCGTGCGGCAACACGGGCGGCCGACGTTGCCAGGCAATCGCCTGCAGCTGAAGTTCCCATTCATTTGCGCAATGCGCCGACAAAACTGGCAAAATCGCTCAACCACGGCAAAGACTATCGTTATGCACATGATGAAGAGAATGCCTTTAGTGCCGGGCAGCTGTATTTCCCTGACGGAATGGAGGAAACAGTATTTTATGAACCCGTTGAAAGAGGCCTGGAGATCAAGATAGCCGACAAATTACGCGGCCTGCGTCAGGCAAAC
>JAAELZ010000151.1 GCA_024226105.1 Pseudomonadota bacterium
CAGTAGAAAAATTACCGGGTTTTGAAAACGGGCTGGTCAGCGTACAGGACGAATCCGCACAACTGGCGGTGGAGATTTTGGAGCTGCAGCCCGGGCAAGCGGTGCTGGATGCCTGCGCGGCGCCGGGTGGTAAGAGTATGCATATTCTGGAATCCGAACCGGCCATTAAAAGCTTGAGCGTACTCGATTTCCAGGAACGCCTGCCACGTCTGCGTGCAAACTTCAAACGCAGCGGCTTGCAGGCAACAATTATTGAAGGTGATCTGCTGGATGCCGCGTCCTGGTCAGACGGCACCCTGTATGACCGCATACTACTGGACGTACCGTGCACGGGAACCGGTATCATTCGCCGTCACCCTGACATAAAATTTCGCCGTCAGGCTGAAAATGGTCTACAATTTGCCGTTAAGCAACTTGAACTACTGCGCCACGCATGGTGTTTGCTCAAACCGGGAGGTAAATTGTTATACACCACCTGCTCCATTTTGCCCGCAGAAAACGAGCAATGTGTCGCGGTATTTGTCGATCAGACGGATGATGCCAACACCACCATTCTGCCTGACAAACTGGGCATCAAAACACGCCATGGCCGGCAGCGCCTGCCGGGCCAACATAGTGGTGATGGCTTTTTCTACGCCCTGCTAACAAAGGATAAAAAATAACGTGATGGTGATTTTCAATTCTCTCAGGCCTTTACTAAAACA
>JAAELZ010000152.1 GCA_024226105.1 Pseudomonadota bacterium
AGTCTCCCTGCTCGTCACATTTTCCAACCACGCGTGGGCGTTGTTCTTCGGGGCAGTTATAAAGCTGCTCTTTTAGCTGGTTTTCCATCAAAGCGCGCTTTTCTTCCACCACCAGAATTTCGTCCAGTCCTTCGGCAAATTCATTCACCCCCAGTTTATCGAGCGGCCAGGGCATGCCGATTTTATACAAGCGGATGCCGATAGCATGTGCGAGCCTGCCGTCGATTCCAAGGTCGCCAAGTGCCTGGCGTACGTCAAGATAGGATTTTCCCGTGGTAATAATGCCGAGTTTTGGGTCAGGGCTGTCGAAAACGATCCGGTTGAGGCCGTTTGCCTGCGCAAATGCGATGGCAGCATACAGTTTGGTCTTGTGTAAACGCGCTTCCTGTTCAAGCGGGGTATCCGTGGTGCGAATATGTACGCCATCAGCAGGTATTTCAAAATCGTGCGGGGTGATGATCTGTACGCGGTGGCTATCGGCATTGACCGATGCGGATGAATCCATGGTTTCTGAAATGGTTTTCAGCCCGACCCAGCAACCCGAATAACGCGACATTGCCCAACCGTATAAGCCGTAGTCGAGGATCTCCTGTATCGAGGAGGGGTTTAACACGGGAATACCCGCATCCATCAACGCAAATTCGCTTTGATGCGCCAGGGTGGAGGATTTGGCGGTATGGTCATCCCCCATGCACAGCAATACGCCTCCGTATTGCGAGGTGCCGGCTGCATTGGCGTGTTTGAGTACATCCCCACTGCGGTCTACGCCCGGGCCCTTGCCATACCAGAGCCCGAATACGCCATCAACGTTGGCATCCGGGTTTAAACTGTTTTGCTGAGAACCCCATACTGCCGTGGCGGCCAGATCCTCGTTCACACCCGGCTGGAAAACAATATTACTGGATTTCAACAAACCTTTTATTGACCAGAGTTCCTTATCCAGGGTGCCCAGCGGCGAACCGCGATAACCCGAAATAAAACCACCGGTGTTTAAGCCGGCCTCAAGATCACGTTGCTTTTGAATAAGG
>JAAELZ010000153.1 GCA_024226105.1 Pseudomonadota bacterium
CGGGACGGGGAATGGAACAGGGCAAACAGGCTCATAGGTAGATGATGCTATCGTGATGGTTTTTTCCAAGGTGTATTGTTAGAAAAACTGGGCTATGATTGCAGGGTGGATGGGTGAAGTGTGCGGGTCAAATATGCTAGACTGCACTTCATGAAAGAGAATATTCCACAACACTATATTGATGGTATCAGGGCACTATTTACATGAGAAAGATATTGTATAAGCACAAACTTGTCTACCTGCTGCTCACCGTTCCTTTTGCATTCCTGGCCGGGTGTGAAAAAGAAGCCGCCGCACCGGAGCACCCGGCGCCGGGTGTCATGGTGACAAAGGCATCAACGCAACTGGTAAAACAAACATCGGAGTTTATCGGCCGAACGATGGCGGTAAATGACGTCCAGTTACGCGCCAGGGTACAGGGTTACCTGCTGGAACGCAATTTCCGGGAAGGTGATAACGTGCAGGTCGGTGATGTCCTGTTTAAGATTGAATCGGACACCTACGAGGCCCAGGTCGCCGCGGCGCAGGGCGATGTCGAACGTGCAGAAGCCGAAGTGGCGCGAACCCAGGATGATCTTGTACGTTATGAAAAGCTGTACAAATCTCAGAATATCAGTGAGCAGGAGATTAGCAAAGCTCGAAACGACAAATTACAGGCGCTGGCTAATTTAACTTCGTCTAAAGCAAACCTGCATCGGGCGCAGACGGATCTTGATAACACGGTTATCCATGCTCCGATTAAAGGGCGAATCGGTCGCTCAATAATATCTGTGGGGAACCTGATCGACCCCGGTGGGGATCCTCTTGCGAGACTGGTTGAGCTGGATCCTATGTATGTCACCATCAATGTGAGTGAGCGCGTATTAGTGTTGATCAAGGCGAAACAGCTTGAGCTCGGGCTGGCAGAGGACCAGTTACCCAACGTCGAGGTACAACTCAGGTTGCCGGACAATTCGATGTACCCCAGGACCGGTATACTCGATTTCGTTGATAACGTTGTCAATACCGGCACCGCGACCGTGACTGTCCGAGCAAAATTCCCAAATCCTGATGAACTGCTGATCCCCGGCATGTTTGTGCGTGCGCTGATCGCTCGGGAAGATGAAACCGAAGCGCTGATGATTCCTGAGCAGGCGATTCAGGAGGATCAGGCAGGTAAGTTTGTGATGATTGTTGACAGCGAAAATGCTGTTGACGTGCGGCGAATTAAAACCGGCCAGGGTGAAAAAGGCAGGGTTCAAATAATTGACGGGCTACAGGATGGCGAAAGTGTTGTTGTTGAAGGGGTGCAGAAAATACGCCCCGGTATGACGGTAACCACGCGTGAAGCGCCTTTGCCGTCCCCCGACGGGAACTAGGGTAGGGCGCTAACATGTTCAGTTCCTTCTTTATCTCCCGGCCCAAGTTTGCTTTTGTTATATCCATAGTCATTGTAATTACCGGCCTGGTGGCGATTGTCGCCCTGCCGATAGCACAATACCCTGAATTGACGCCACCGCAGGTGAATGTCAGTGCCTTTTATCCGGGTGCCGATGCCGAAACGATCGCTGATACGGTTGCCGGACCGCTGGAATCGAAAATAAACGGGGTAGAGGACATGATTTATATGTCCTCCAACAGCGCCAATGATGGTTCCTATACCTTGACGGTCAGTTTTGAGGTGGGCTCAGACGAGGATATTAATACCGTTAACGTGCAAAACCGGGTGGCGCAGGCAACATCTCAGCTACCCGAAGAAGTGCGCCGGCAAGGGGTAACGACCACCAAGCAATCAACCAATATGCTGATGGTGGTTAACCTGATTTCACCGGACGAAACCTTTGATTCTCTGTATCTGAACAATTATGCCAGTATTAACCTCACTGATTCACTGGCGCGGATCAATGGTGTAGGTAAGGCAGCGATCCTCGGTATACAGGATTACAGCATGCGGGTCTGGCTAAACCCGGATCAGCTGACCAGTCTCGGGCTGACAGCAGATGATGTTAATTCTGCTATTCGTGAGCAGAACGTGCAGGTTGCAGCGGGTAAGATTGGTGCTTCTCCTGCCGTGCCCGGTACGCAGTTTGAATACAACCTGAAAACCCTCGGTCGACTCAGCAGCCCGGAGGAATTTGGCAATATTGTCGTGCGTGTGGGCGACAACGGTGCGGTCGTTCGCGTACGGGATGTGGCCAGGGTTGAGCTGGGGTCCAAAACCTATGATTCGAGGGGGGGCTTCAACGGGCAGCCGGCCGTAGTGCTGGCGATATACCAGTTACCGGATGCCAACGCGCTTGATGTAGCCGATGCGGTTATTGATGAAATGGAGCGTCTGGCTACAAATTTCCCGGATGATGTGGAATATCATATTGCCTATGATACAACGCGCTTTGTTCGTGCCTCAATTGAAGAAGTGGTGACAACCCTGCTGATTGCGGTGCTGCTGGTGATACTGGTGGTTTTTTTGTTTATTCAGGACTGGCGATCAACCATTATTCCTTCAATCGCGATTCCCGTTTCCCTGATTGGAACCTTTGGCGGTTTGCTGGCTCTGGGGTACTCGCTCAATATGATTACCCTGTTTGGCCTGATACTGGCGATCGGTATTGTGGTCGATGATGCGATTATCGTGGTGGAAAATACTCAGCGGCACATGGCGAGCGGGCTGGACCCGGTTGCTGCCACGCGTCTGGCAATGAAAGAAATTACCGGGGCGGTGGTGGCGACCACACTGGTTCTTCTTGCCGTATTTGTGCCCCTGGCATTTATACCGGGCCTGACGGGTGAGTTATACCGGCAGTTTTCGGTAACGATTTCAATTGCGGTGTTTATCTCCTCGATTAATGCTCTGACACTTAGCCCGGCACTGTGTGCATCGTTCCTGAAACCGGGTAGTGGCGGATTGTCGCAAAGCGGTTTTTTTGGCCGTTTTAACCGGGGGTTTGACAAAACCACCCGGGGTTACCAGGGGCTCATCGCCGGTTTGTTAAAGCGTAGCGGGCGGGTGATGCTGCTGTTCCTCGTCATGGTTGTGATGATGGTGTTTTTGTTTATGCGCCTGCCGGGCGGCTTTGTTCCCCAGGAGGATCAGGGTGCCTTTATGATTGATATTCAGCTTCCTCAGGGCGCCTCGATGGAACGTACCGAGCGGGTAATGGCGAAAGTGGAGAAACTCGTGGCGGCAACGCCGGGCGTTGCTGATTATATTACGGTCGCGGGCTACAGCATGATCAAGCAGGGCGTTGCCTCCAATGCGGGCATGGTAATACTGGTGCTGGATGACTGGTCAGAGCGTCAATCGCCGGAACTGGAAGAAGCCTATATGGTGGCGAGCTTGCGGGGCCAGTTGTCGGCGTTTACCTCGGCCAATATTTTTCCATTTCAGGTGCCTTCAATACCGGGCCTGGGAACCACCGGGGGGTTTGAATATTTGTTGCAGTCAACAACCAGTGCCTCTCCACAGAATATGGCGGGGGTAATGGGGGGGCTGGTGATGGCCGCTAATCAGGCACCTGAGCTCAATGCCGTGTTCAGCAGTTTCAGTGCATCCTTGCCGCAGATATTTCTGGATATCGACCGGGATAAAGCCAAAGTGCTGGGTATCCCCCTGACCAGTATTTTCAGTACGCTATCGAGTACCATGGGCAGCGCCTACGTTAACGATTTTAATCGTTTTGGAAAAACCTATCAGGTGATGATCCAGGCAGAAGCGGAAAACAGAAATAGTATCGAAGATATCAATAATCTGTACGTGGAAAGTAACACGGGTGAGATGGTGCCCCTGCGTACCCTGCTCACTTCTCGTACGATTCTGGGGCCGGATGTCATTACGCGCTACAATATTTATCGTTCGATCGTGGTGAACGGCTCACCAGCGGCCGGGTATAGTTCCGGTCAATCGATAGAAGCCATGAGCAGGGTATCTGACGAGACACTGCCGGATGGTTACACCTTTGCCTGGACAGGCCAGGCCTATCAGGAATTGTTGGCAGGCGACCAGACGATCTATATTTTCTCACTAGCGCTCATCTTTGTGTTCCTTTTTCTGGTTGCCCAATATGAAAGTTGGACAATACCGGTTTCCGTTTTGATGTCAGTGCCGCTGGCCATACTCGGGGCGGCTTTTGCACAAGGGCTGGTCGGGCTGCAGAACGATATTTATATGCAGGTCGGTATCGTGCTGTTAATGGGTATGGCGACCAAAAACGCGATACTGATCGTTGAATTTGCCAAGGAATTGCGGGAACAGAAAAAGCTTGCGCTTATCGATGCGGCGATTGAAGCTGCACACCTGAGGTTCAGGGCGGTGTTGATGACGGCCTTTTCATTTATTCTTGGTGTGCTTCCTCTGGTTGTTGCAACGGGCGCGGGCGCTGCCAGCCGTCGTTCGCTTGGAACGGCTGTGTTTGGCGGGATGGTGGCGGCGGCTATTTTTGTACCTTTATTTGTACCGGTGTTTTTTAAGGTAATGCAGGCTATGCGTGAGAAATTTCACGGCACCAGTGACAGCCCGGAAACTGTTGAAACTAACGAGGCCTGATTCCCGTAGGATGCTGCTGAGCCTGCGAAGCGCATCGCCTTCAAGCTACATAGAATATGTTTAAAACTGCAACAGAGGACAAAAAATGAATGATCTAACAAAAACATCCAAAAATATCAAAATATGGGGCTGGGTAGTTCTAATTGCAGGAATTTTTTCTCTGCTTGCGCCCCTGGCTTCCGGTGTAGCCATCTCAATGCTGGTCGGTGTGCTGTTGGCGGTTGCCGGCATTACGCGGCTGATTGAAGCCTTTCAGGGCGGTGGCTTCTGGTCCGGCCTGTTTGGCTTGATGTATACGGTTGCGGGGTTTACGGTTATGGGGCGTCCTCTGCTGGGCCTGGCAACCTTGACCCTGGTTCTGGCGATATATTTTCTCGCCGTGGGTATTTCTGAAATTATTGCGGCATTTCAAATTCGCCCGGTGCCGGGATGGGGTTTTTTACTGTTCAGCGGAATCATTTCAATCGTACTGGGCATGATGATCTGGAATCAATGGCCGTTGTCAGGCCGCTGGGCGGTGGGTGTGCTGGTCGGTGTTCAACTGATGTTCTCCGGCATTACCATGATCACGCTAGGTTCAGCGCTTAAACAAACCGCCGATTAACTGTTTATACTATTTTTGTAGGGTGTGACAAGCGTAGCGCATTCACCATAAGTATCATTCCAGTGATTCACTCAGCTTGGTTTTAGCAGCGCCACGCTCTTCGATACGCTTCGTCAATAGAGTGTAAGCGATGTAATATTTATAGATATTAGCAACGTATTGTACCGTCTCACGCCCGACTTTTTTAGCCACGATATGTTCAAGGTTGCCAAACCACACATTTGGATCAAGGCCGCGTTCGGCAGTTTCTTTACGCAGTTTGGATATTTTCCCGGGGCCGGCGTTGTATGCGGCAAACGAAAGCAGTGTCTGGTTCAGCTTATCTATATTCGGGTTGGAGAAATACCGGTTGCGTAGAAACCGGAGATACTTGGTGCCGGCATGAATATTGTTTTCCAGTATTTCAATTTTGGGGATGTTTACATTTTTATCAGCTGCGGTTGAGGGTAACAATTGCATGATGCCTATCGCGCCGGTATGGCTACGCGCACTTTGGTCGAGCCCGGATTCCTGAAAGGCGAGCGCGACAATCATCAGCCAGTCGAAATCATACTGGCCAGCGTAATTTTGAAAAAGCTCAGTAGTACTGTGAAATTGCTTTAACTCAGAATCACCCAGTGAGTTTTTCACCCACTTGTTATCGCGTAAATAACGATTCAGGATCATATTACCGTGCAGAGTTCCCTTCTTGTTATCCTTTACGAACTCATTGAGTACCCTGGTAAGCGTTGGGCTGTCTTTGCGAATAGCCCAGGCAATTGACCCGCCGACCGTAATCGCGATGTCTTCGTGCACCTTAATCTGGTCGAAAACAGTGCTCCAGAACTGGGCTTTGTGATTGTCCACAATGATCATCGGCAACAGGCCTGCGTTTACCATTTCCAGCAGGTCGCTATCTTCCAGAAATTCTTCGGTCAGCGTAAGCTCTACCGGTGCCAGGCCATTTTCTTCAAGCTGAATGTTCAGTTTGGTCAAACTCGTATAGTAACTACTGGATTGACGCACATGAATTTCTTTGCCCGCCAGCTCTGCCAGCGAGTTGATTTCAGGAGCGCTGGGCCCGCTTACCAGCACTTCCTTTATATCTTTAAGAAACGGGTCAGTGAAATCGACCTGCTCAAGTCGTTCGGGCGTGATAGTAAGATTTGCGCTCGCAATATCGCCCCGGCCTTCGAGCAGGGCAGGGATTAATTCTTCCCGGGTAACAGGCAAAAATACAATGTTCATTTTGCGGGTTTTGAGCTTGTATTTTTTGTTGACAAAATCTTCAAAATTTCGAAAACCGTCAACCGTTGTGCCTTGTTGTTTTGGCCCGTCGAGGAAATACAGGAGCTTGTTATAAACAACCAGTACTCTGATTTCCCGGCGTTCGAGCATATCTTCAAAGTCGCCCGTCCAGGCCTCCAGCTGGTTTTCAAGCGCACTGGCATGAAGGGGCCAGAGGCTGCCAAAAAACAAAAAACAAAGAATGAGCAGGCGGCTGGTGACGGAATGCTTTAAGCCTTGCCCGGATACTAGATGGGTCATTTTTATTAAGGCAGCGTCTCCAGGTGTTATGTGTACAGGGCAGATCATTTTAGCAATAACCAACAAATTAAGCGAATAAATCAGCATCGCGAGTGTCTTTCATCAAGCTCCCTCTAGCGAAATCACCCGCCAGAATTGGTGCAACTCAACTATAATGAGGCCAAATATTTGAAACTGTGCGTATGAACCCGTCAAGAAACAGGAAGCATATAAATAAGTTTGGCCCCATGTTCCGCTCCTGCAAGGGTGAAAATTTGTCGAGTTATTCATCTGTGATACGCAAGCTGGCGTTGATATTGATCGTGTTGCTCACCTCGGCCTGTGCAACGCTTGATTTTGATCAGCCCCGAACGTCAAGCTTTGCATTTGACGATACCAGTGATACCCCCCTTGCGCAAAAAATTGCGCCTCAGGCGGCGCAACATCCGGGGACATCCGGCTTTGTATTACTAAACGACGGCATCGAAGCGTTGGCGGCCAGAATTTTGCTAATGGGAGATGCCACGCGCAGTATTGATGCACAGTACTATTTTATTCTCGATGATTTGACCGGAAACCTTTTTGTTCGGGAGCTTCTGGCAGCCGCAGACAGGGGGGTTCGTGTCCGGCTACTGATTGACGACATCGCAACACAGGGTTATGACATAGGAATGGCGGCGCTGGATGCACACCCGAATTTCGAGATAAGAGTTTTCAACCCGTTTAGCCTGAGAACAGGGCGCTACCTGAATGTCAGGGATTACGTTCGCGTGAATCGACGCATGCACAATAAGTCGTTTATTGTAGACAACCAGGCCATTATTGTCGGGGGGCGAAATATCGGAGCCGAGTATTTTTCTGCGCAGGAAGAGATGAATTTCGCGGATATGGATGTGTTCGGCATAGGGCCGGTAGCACGCGATGGATCAGCCGTGTTTGACGAGTTCTGGAACGACCGGCACAGCCTGCCGGTGAGCGCGCTGGTTGCCCCCCTGGAAGATCCGGATGCATCTATGCTTGCCCTGCGGGATCGTATTGAAACGAAATTACTTGAGCTTGCAAGCACACCGTACGCGGATGCTTTTGTAGATACCGAACTGGATCTGCTTAAGCCGGAGTCAAAAGCGCTGAGCTGGGTACCGTATAAGCTGGTTTCAGACCCCCCTTCCAAGGCCTGGGATGATAAAGATTCTGAGCGAAAGCTTATTTCGCCTATTGCGGATGTGATTTCCAGCGCTGAAAGTGAGTTGATTCTAATTTCCCCCTATTTTGTTCCCCGTAAAACCGGCATAGAGGGATTTCAGAAATTGCGCGACCGGGAGGTGGCAGTTCGGGTACTGACCAATTCGCTGGCATCAACCGACGTATCGGCCGTTCACAGCGGTTATGCTCCGGCTAGAAAACCCCTGCTTAAAATGGGCGTGAAACTTTATGAGGTTCGGGTCGATGCTAAAATAAAGGGCACCAGGCGCAGCGGTATAAAAGGGTCCCGGGCGAGCCTGCATACCAAGGGGTTTATTGTTGATCGTCGCGTGGTGTTTTTTGGTTCCTTCAACTTTGATCCGCGTTCAGCGCATATAAATACTGAGATGGGGGTTTTTATGGAAGCACCGGAAATGGCTGAGGAACTCGTTCACAGCTTTGTCTCTGCGACGAACAGGGGAAAAAACACCTATGAAGTTGTACTCAACGAAAATAATCAATTGCGTTGGCTCGACAGACACGATGGTAAGACCATTAAATTAACAAAAGAACCCCAAACCAGTTTCTGGAACAGATTTGTAGCTGGTTTTTTAAGGATGTTTCCGATCAGGGGGCAACTCTGATGCAAAGAGGAATACAACAGCATGAATATTGATCTTAGCCCGCAACAGCAGCGTATCGTAGCCGCCGGGGTAACCATACTCGCTGCCGGTGTTGTCCTTACAGCACTGGTTTTATTTTTTGTCTATTCCGTACGTTTTCTTGGGGCATTTTCGCACATATTCCTGCCCCTGGCGGTTGCGGGAGTTCTGGCATTGGTGCTTGAGCCCTGGTTTAACTGGCTAAAAATAAAAGCCGGGTTACCGGATATGGTTGCCTTGATCATTGTTTTTCTTTCTTTGTTGCTGCCCATTTCGTTGATAACGATATTTTTTGGCGGCATCATCGCTGATCAGATTGCGGAGCTTATTGAGCAGCTCCC
>JAAELZ010000154.1 GCA_024226105.1 Pseudomonadota bacterium
ACGCCGTCTGGCGCGCGAGAACGACGGGCTGGATATGATCGTCATTGATTACCTGCAACTGATGCAATCGAGTGAAAGTAATGAAAACCGCGCTACCGAAATATCCAATATTACGCGCTCACTGAAAATGCTGGCCAAGGAGCTCGAACTCCCGGTAATTGTTTTATCGCAGTTAAATCGAAGCCTTGAGTCGCGGCCGGATAAGCGCCCTCAAATGTCGGATCTGCGTGAATCGGGGGCAATTGAGCAGGATGCAGATGTGATATTTTTCATTTATCGTGACGAAGTATATGATGATGAAAGCCCCGATAAGGGAACCGCAGAAATTATCATTGGTAAACAACGTAACGGCCCGATAGGCAAAGTGAAACTGGCCTTTGTGGGCGAGTTCACGCGTTTCGAAAATCTGGCGCCCGCTGAGTTCGATTCGTTTAATCACTAACCGGTAGTGTCTATACAGCCGCGAGCCTGGGTCGAGCTTGATGCCAGTGCACTAATTAACAATATCGAGTGTGTGCGACAACGCAGTGATGCCGCGGTCATGGCGGTGGTCAAGGCGAATGCCTACGGGCACGGGCTGGTTTTTGTCAGTAAAACACTGGCTCCTCATGTTGATGCCTTTGCCGTTGCGGCGCTGGATGAGGCCTTGACCCTGCGAGAACTGTTTCCTGATAAACCCATTACCCTGTTAAGCGGGTTTTACGATGCGGCACAGATTGAAGTTTTTCAATCAAAGCAAATAACGCCACTGGTTTTTAATTTGCTGCAGATTGATTGGCTGGAAGCGTCGGGTGTGCGTAATTTGCCGGTTGGTCTGAAGCTGGATACCGGAATGGGGCGCCTGGGTATCTCACCGCATAAGCTTATGGAAGCGATTTCCCGTTTGCAGGCGCTGGGGTCTGACATTACGCTGGTATCACATTTTGCCTGCGCCGACACACCCGAATCGAAGCAAAATGATATTCAGCACCGGGTATTTCAACAGGCAACCGGATCACATGGCCTGGTGCGCAGCTTTGCCAATTCAGCGGCCATAATAACCCGCCCTCAGGATCACTATGACCTGCTGCGACCGGGTATCATGTTGTACGGCAGTTCACCCGTTCAAGGCGTCAGCGCCGCTTCACTGGGTTTAAAACCGGTGATGCGTCTGTATGCCACTTTACTGGACATAAAACCCCTCAATAAAGGTGATAGCGTCGGTTACGCTGCGACCTGGGCGGCCGATGAGGCCTGTACCATCGGTATTGTCTCAATCGGATATGGAGATGGTTATCCGAGGGTCATTGCCAAAACGGCACAGCTTGCCATAAACGG
>JAAELZ010000155.1 GCA_024226105.1 Pseudomonadota bacterium
AGTCGTTGCTACCCTCTTCGGACGCTTACACATCATTGCACACATGGATCCGACCTCCGAAACAGCGGTGGAGAATGGAAAAACCCGCCTGCATACAATCGCGCGACAACTCAACACGCGTATCGATAAAAACCAGTATTCGCATGTAAAACGTAATATTAGAGAATCCGACTTTGTCTCCTCGTTTACCGAAGACAGGTTCAAACAGGCCGTTGAGCGATGCAAACAATACATCTATGACGGTGATATTTTTCAGGTGGTGCTTTCGCAACAAATGTCCACTGAGTTCAACGCCGAACCGCTGGACTTTTACAGGGCACTGCGTACCTTGAATCCCTCGCCATATATGTACCTGTTGAACCTGGGTGAAGTGCAAATTGCAGGCTCATCACCGGAAATACTGGTGCGCCTGGAAGACGGCGAAATCACCGTCCGGCCCATCGCCGGCACGCGCAAACGGGGGCGGGATGAGGCACATGATCTTGAACTTGAAAAAGAACTGTTATCCGACCCGAAAGAACTGGCCGAGCACCTGATGCTGGTCGACCTGGGGCGCAACGACTGCGGTCGTGTGGCACAGATCGGCACGGTTAAGGTCACCGAAAGAGATAATATCGAACGCTATTCCCACGTCATGCACATTGTCTCGAATGTGGTGGGCAAACTGAAACCCGAGTTGAGTGCTATTGATGTGCTACGCGCAACGTTTCCAGCTGGTACTGTATCGGGGGCGCCCAAGATCCGTGCGATGGAAATCATCCAGGAATTTGAGCCGGTAAAACGCGGTATTTATTCCGGAGCGATTGGATACATAGGCTGGAATGGCAATATGGATACCGCGATTGCGATCCGCACCGCGATCATCAAGGATAATACCCTTACCATTCAGGCCGGGGCGGGTATCGTCGCCGATTCCAAACCCGAACTGGAATGGATGGAAACCATGAACAAGGGCCGTGCAATCTTTAAAGCCGCCGCACTGGCCGAAAGCGGGCTGGATCTATCGCTGGACGATCGCGGGCATAAATGAGGTTAAGCCTTTAACCCGGCGCCTGAATCGAAAACACGCAGGATATCGTGAGCAGGGCGAACCGCATCACTCTGACTGACAATAATGCGGTTCATTCTTCATCGTATCCTGCAAATATTATCTCTGCTTAAAGCAGGTCTTAAGGAATACTTTCTGCTAACCAGTCGCTTCTACTGAAGTTAGGCCTGGAGTGGAAGCGGGGCTTATGCCCCGCCGACCGGAACTGAAGTTCCGGCTCCTTTGCTCAGGAAACTCAGACAAACACGCTTTGTGTATTGGTCGCCTCTACCAGCAGGTAATAAAACGTTAAGCGGTTTTTCTGTCTGCTTGCTTTCATTTTTTGACAGGCGTCTGCAATCAGTGCATCCAGCTCCTCGTCTGATTTTTTCAAGCCCAGTTTCTTTATCAGGAAATTCTTTTTCACGGTTTCAAGTTCTGCCGGGTCACTGCAGGCCACCATACGCGTATCGGGCTTGCTCAAAACCAGTTGATAGGTTTTCATCATCGCTGCCACCAGCTCCGGGTTGGCGCCGTTGTACTTTGTGATATCGTCACAACATTTTTTTAATTTGTCACTCATTACTTACTCCCCTGTTGTATTTAATGGCTGGCCCCTTTTACGGGTACCTCATAAGAACATTTAAGAGACTTTTTCATCTCAAACCTCGCTTTAGCGAGCGCAACAAGCTTAGCGACTAATCCTGTGTAAGGCAAGCCGCTGGCGGCCCACAGTTTCGGATACATGCTAATCGGCGTAAATCCCGGCAAGGTGTTGATTTCATTGAGCCATACCTTGTCCGTACTCACATCGACAAAAAAGTCCGCACGTGCCAGTCCGCTACCATCAAGCGCCTTAAAGGCTTTAATCGCCAGCGCCTGAACCTTTTGGCTTGCCGCATCTGACATCGGCGCCGGAATTACCACCGTCGAGGTATCTTCCACGTATTTCGAGGCGTAATCATAAAACGCTGCACCCGGGCGAATTTCACCCACCACCGAGGCCTCGGGCTGTTCATTACCAAGAACAGCGCATTCAACCTCAAGCATGTTTTCGAAACCGTTTTCCACCAGCACCTTGCTATCAAATTCCAGTGCCAGGTCAATCGCAGCCTTGAGCTGCCCGGGTTCACTTACCCTGGAAATACCGACGCTTGAGCCCATATTGGCGGGTTTGACGAACACGGGAAAACTGAGAAATTGCTCAATATCAGCTGTCACCCGTGATGGCTCATCCAGCCAGTTCTGCCGGCGTACCTCAATATAATCTGCCTGCGGAATGCCCGCTTTTTCAAACAGGCGTTTTGATACCAGTTTATCCATGCCACAGGCCGATGCGGCCACACCGCATCCTACATAGGGCACATCAAACATCTCGAACAAACCTTGCAAGGTGCCATCCTCGCCATAGGGACCGTGCAGCAAAGGGAAGATCACATCGGCCTGGAAGAGAAAATGTTGGCCGGTATCGGCATTCAAAAACCGGCCCGGGGAATTTAGATCCGGCAATACTCCAGCCCCGGCCAGGGGGTTTACCACACCCTCTTTAACAATACTATCGATTGAATCTTCAAGTGCCCAGCGCCATTGCCCCTGCTCAGTAATACCCACAAACTGAACCTGATAGGGAACATCGGCAATGGCGGCGATTAGAGATTTGGCGGAGGTCACAGAGACAGCATGCTCACATGAGCGACCACCGAACATGAGAAGCAAATTGAGGGTTTCGGCAGGCAGGGTCATGCTTTGATTATACCGGTAAATCCACGCTGTTCTATGAACCGAATACGCTTAAATTATTTTCCCAAAGACCCACCAATTTTAGGCGAATTCCAGCCTCTACTTAATAGTTTGCATAAGGCTTGCTTATGATATATGATCCATGTATAAGCTAATACATATCATAAGCCATGCCCGACCAATCCTATACCCTGAAACAGCCACTCGATGCACGCACCGCCACGGTGCTTACGCCCGAAGCACTGGATTTTCTAGTGGCGCTGCAACGTACATTCGGCGCGCGCATTCCCGGCTTATTAGCACAACGCGAAAAGATACAGGCTGAGCTGGACGCCGGTGGAAGCTTGAATTTTCTGCCGGAAACAAAAAGTATTCGAGAGTCGAACTGGTCGGTAAAAAACACCCCGCAGGATTTACTCGATCGCCGCGTCGAGATCACCGGCCCGGTTGATCGAAAAATGGTGATCAACGCGCTGAACTCAGGCGCCAAAGTATTTATGGCGGATTTTGAAGACGCGCATAGCCCGGACTGGCAGGGCACCATAGATGGTCAAATCAATTTGCGTGACGCCATCTCGGGCACGCTAAGTTTTACCAGTGATGAAGGCAAACAATACAGCGTGGGTGAGCAGGCGGCGACACTAATCGCCCGTGTACGAGGCTGGCATCTGAGCGAGAAAAACCTGCTGGTCGATGGCGAGCGCATGGCGGCGGCCCTGTTTGATTTCGGATTGTATCTGAGCCTTAACTTTCAGAACGCACAACAAAATGGCAAGGGCCTGTACTATTACCTGCCGAAAATGGAACACCACCTCGAAGCAAGGCTGTGGGCAGACATATTCGCCTTTGCCGAAAAGAAATTTGGCCTTGAGCACGGTAGCATTAAATGCACGGTTTTGATCGAAACCATTCCCGCCGCATTTCAGATGGATGAAATTTTATATGAATTACGTGATTATATTGTGGGTTTAAATGCCGGGCGCTGGGATTATATTTTCAGCGTCATCAAGCGTTTTCGCAACAATGCCGATTTTGTATTGCCTGATCGCGCTGGCATCACCATGGAAACCGGGTTTCTCCGCGCCTACTCACGCCTGCTGATTCAAACCTGTCATAAACGTGGCGCACACGCCATGGGCGGAATGGCTGCACAAATTCCGATCAAACGCGATCCGCAGGCAGATGCTGCTGCAAAAGAAAAAGTACGCCTG
>JAAELZ010000156.1 GCA_024226105.1 Pseudomonadota bacterium
CCCATGTGAAAGTAGGTCACGCCCAATACGTTCGCGTTGCTCACGGGGCGAGCTTTTGCCAGGCATTAATATCTAAGCCCCGTACCGGTTCGGTACGGGGCTTTTTCTTTTGCAGTGAATTGAATTTGCCCATTTGATCATCCATCGCTAGACTCGATCTCCACTTCGAATCGCATGGAAGCGAATCATGTCCACTGTCGTCGTGGCAAGGAATGCCAGTGCGGGCCCCGGTGCTTTTCGATATCAGCACCATCGGCCCGAGAAGACGCTTCTCTATCAGTTGGTGTCGAAACATTACATGGTGTTCAGGATGATAAGCAGACATAACGAGTTAATGCCTTGTTTATATTTATAATCACAGGATACAAATGAACACAGCAACTGCGGTTATGCCGGCGAATCGTAGCAAGGAAGGGATGATCTCTCTGGCGCTTGGCCTGTTCCTGTTTTCATTTCAGGACATGGTGATCAAGTCTTTTAGTGGTGACTACAGCGTTTTACAAATTGTTTTTGTTCGTTCGTTGATTGCCACGGTATTACTTTGCATTTTTGCAACAATTGTTTGTGGCGCACGGGTAATAATCGCAAGGCAACCAGGTGTGTTATTACTAAAAGGTTTCGTCTATTTCTTCGCGTTTACCTTTTATTACATGGCCTTCCCGATGCTACCTGTGGCTGATGTCGTCGCGGTTACCTTTCTGGCGCCAATTATTGTGACTTTGCTTTCAATCGTGTTTTTGAAGGAAAAAGTTGGAATCAAATTGTGGTTCGCTGTGACTACAGGATTTGTTGGTGTTTTGCTGGTGGTTGGGCCGGAAGGTAAAATCTATAACATCGGTGCCTTTTTTGCATTTGCCTGTGCTTTAACTTACGGCGCAGGTTCAGTCATCACGCGTTACGTCACCAAAGGTGATCCTCCTGTCACCATTGCCATATATTCCATGTTTGTTATCACCGCCATGAGTGGTTTGTGTTACTTGATCGTGCTTGCACTGGGATTGAAAACCGGGATAAATCCATCAGTAGATTTTTTGCTGCGTGATTGGGTTTGGATTGAAGGAATGGATGGATGGCTACTGGTCTTCATCGGTTGTCTTGCCAGTGTTGGATTTTATCTGCATGGACGCGCTTACCTGCTCGCGCCAGCCAGCCAGGTCACTCCATTTGAATACACTTATGTCTTTTATACCGTCTTTTTAGCCTATATCTTCTTTAACGAAGTGCCCAGCCCAACGACATTTGCCGGTCTCGCCATCCTCATCAGCTCAAGCCTCTATATCTGGTATCAGACCTCGCATAATCAGAGCCAGTAGTTGTGGTGGGTAGTTTGACTGGGGCGGTCTCCTCCGAAAGAGTAGCAG
>JAAELZ010000157.1 GCA_024226105.1 Pseudomonadota bacterium
TGACTGGAGCAAAGCGGCCTGGAATACCTGGATGCAAATCGGTTACAGCCGTATTGGCAATAGCCCCGAACAAAGTGCGAAATTAGTGTATTTTGTTGATGGCCGAGACGCTATGGTCATGAATCGGGATCGACTGGTTAATACGGCCGTGGCGGCGATAGAGCAAATGCGAGCGACAGATTATCGGCCCCCATCAGAGCCTCGCTTCATCTTGCCGGGGCGTTCCTTGCTGGATGATATGGCCGCATTTATGGATAAAGGCATAAACGACGGGCTATTTTTTCCGCATGATAAAACGGTCGCGATGACGGTGGCGGAGATTGTGGTCAATTCAGACAGCGAGGAACCGCTGGAGGTTTCTGAAGATGAGCTGTTTGCCAGAGAGCGCGCCGCGTTTATCAAGTTGGCTAAAACAGACCAGACCAGAGAGCGAATTTCTGTATTACTGCAAACCGGAACGGCCCCCAGAAACTAATAGCATCGGGAGTGATCAGGCATGACACCATTAACAATCGCAAATAAATACGATGTATTTGACAAAACAGCGGCCAATTATGTCGCTTTGTCACCCTTGTCTTTTTTACTACGCACCGCGAAGGTTTTTCCGCAGCGGGAGGCGGTTGTTTACGGCAATCGTGTCTACACCTGGGCGCAGGTTTATCGACGATGCCGTCGTCTCGCCTCAGCGCTGAGCAAGCGGGGCATAAGCCGCGGTGATACCGTAGCAGTGGTTGCGACAAACACCCCCGAAATGATCGAGGCCCATTTTGGCATTGCCATGGCCGGGGGTGTACTGAATGCGATCAATGTGCGGCTTGAAGCCGACACCATTGCCTACATACTCGAACAGGGTGAGGCACGGGTGCTGATCACCGATACCGGCTTTGCGGAGACCATCACCGCGGCTTTGGTAAAACTGGGGCGTCAGGATATTCTGGTGGTGGATATCGTTGATGAACAGGCAGATGATAACAAAACTCGCCTGGGCAGCCTTGATTACGAAGCCCTGTTGGCCGAAGGTGATCCGGAGTTTGACTGGTCTTTGCCAGCCGATGAATGGGATGCGCTATCGCTGAACTATACATCCGGCACCAGTGGGCGCCCCAAAGGGGTGGTGTACCATCACCGTGGTTCCTACCTGATGACACTGGGCACGATTGCCGACTGGCACCTGCCCGCCCACCCGAAATACCTGTACACCGTACCCCTGTTTCACTGCAATGGCTGGGGCCATGCCTGGACCATGACCGCTTTGGCCGGGACGATCATTTGTTGTAGAGCCGTTACTGCCGCCGCTATTTATCAGGCCATTGCGGAGCAGGATGTCACTCACTTTGGCGGCGCCCCGATTGTGCTGGCAATGATTCTAAATGCGAGTGAGGCGGATAGAATGCCAATAAGGCGCCCGGTCGAAATCATGACCGCAGGTGCACCTCCACCCACCGCCATACTGGAAGGCATTGAAGGGCTTGGATTTAACGTCACCCAGGTGTACGGGCTGACTGAAACCTATGGGCATACCGTGATGTGCACCTGGAATGAGGACTGGGATGCGCTTCCTTTCGCGGACCGTGCCGTAATAAAGGCACGGCAGGGCGTGGCGATGACTGTCACGGACAGCCTGCGAGTGGTGGCATTGGAGACGGGCGAGGACGTTGCGGAAGACGGTAAGCAGATAGGAGAGCTGATGATTCGGGGTAATACACTGATGAAAGGCTACCTTAAAGACCCGCAGGCGACGGTGAAAGCATTTTCAGGCGGATGGTTCCGCACGGGTGATTTAGGCGTGGTTCATCCCGGGGGTTATGTAGAAATTAAAGACCGCCTGAAAGATATTATTATCTCGGGGGGTGAGAATATTTCGTCGGTAGAAATTGAAAATGTACTGCATCATCACCCCGCCGTGTCACTGGCCGCAGTGGTCGCGAAGCCAGATGAAAAATGGGGAGAAATACCTTGTGCATTCATTGAATTAAAGGAAAATATTAATGTCAATAAAGAGGAGATTATTGCTTTCTGTAAGCAGCATCTGGCCGGATTTAAGCGGCCTAAAGAAATAGTATTCTGTGAAATCCCTAAGACGGCAACCGGGAAAATTCAGAAACACGAATTACGGAAAATGTTGCTTAAAGTTTGAGGATCAAGGCGACATGCTTTTGCCTCCGGCGTCCTTTACTTCAATTAAGAATTCGAAAGCTCAAACAGTTCTTCGCAGCTATCAATTACAACATCCGGTAAAGGGCATGACCGGCGTGTTTCCCGGTCTATTTGTGCGGCTACCAGCTCGGTTCGTGCGGTTTCCAGCAGCGTTTCTGCGTTAAGCATAATATGCAGAAATTTCACTATTTTCCCACGTATCTCCAGTACCCTGGATTTGACCAGCAGTAAATCACCGGCCCGTGCTTCGGCCTTGTAAAGCGTGTGTTGCTCAAGTGCCGCCATACCTTTGTTTTGCTCGCGCATGTATTCTGAGGTGATGCCAATGGCCGAAAACAGATGCCAGGTTGCCTCATCAAATTTGGCGGTATACCACTTAACGTTCATATGATCCATGTGGTCCAGTTGATCTGGGTAAACCACACCACGATAGGTTTCGATCATAGCCTGCTCTTCGTTCATTTCGATTTCGTTTGTTGAGTGTGTCCCGGGTAATGCTTAGGTCGGCAATTAACTGAAAACATGAATATCACCTTTATGGAGCATTGATTTACCAGTAGGACATTGCATCCCGGTAAAGGTCAGCAAGGTCAGCTTTTGTGACTTCCCGTGGCGAATTGACCAGCAGGCGTTGTTGTTTATACGCGCCGTCAACCAGCCCCGGTATGTCCGCCTCGGTATAATTTAGCGCAGACAGGCCATTAGGAATGCCACACGCCCGCATCAGATCAACCAGACGTTGAGCGACAGCATCACCGCCACGGTCAGGCGTTACACCCGTCATGTCAGCCCCTAACGCTTGTGCTGCCTGCCAATGGCGTTCAGGCATAGCCTGGCCGGTAAAACGAAATGCGGCGGGTGCGTTTACCACGACTGAAATTCCGTGCGGGCACATGCTGTGATCCTGTGGCCAGCCTTCGGGGTAGTAATCCCTGATCATACCTGCCACGGAATAGGACATGCCGTGTGGAACGTGCACGCCGGCATTGCCAAAGCTGATGCCCGCCAGGGTTGCGGCATACATCATGGCGCTACGGGCCTCCTTGTCGTGCGGGCTATTCACCGAGCGCAACAGGTATTGGGACGCCAGCCGTACAGCCTCCAGGCTGCCGCTGTCGCTGTGCGGGTTGGCGCCCTGGTAAGGCGGTCGAAGGGCGGGGTCACTTTTCTTTTTGCGTTTGGTAAAGGGAACGGCGGTATAACTTTCGATGGCGTGCGTGAGCACGTCAAAGCCGGTGGCCGCGGTCACCAGGGGCGGTAACGCCCAGGTAAACGAAGGGTCGATGATGCCCATATCGGGTTTCATCAAAGCTGAAGATATGCCTGTTTTCACGTGCTGATCAACCAGGTCAAATACTGCCACCCCGGTTGATTCACTGCCGGTGCCGGAGGTTGTCGGGCAGGCGATGTGCGGCATTAATTTTCCCGGCACGGGTTTGCCCTTGCCGATCGGCTTATTAACGTAGTCAAGCAGGTCAGCGGGATATTTGTGCAATAGATTGGCCGCTTTTGCGGTGTCGATAACTGAACCGCCACCAATCGATACCAGCCCGTCGAAATCGTTACTGCCGAGGAACTGGGTGGCGTCAGCAAAAGACCTGTCGGTGGGTTCAACCCGCGTATTACTGTAAACCTGGTAGCGAATACCGGCCTCATCGAGCGACTGCAGGGCGAGTGAACAGGGTGCTAATTCGACGGTAATGGCATCGGTAAAAATAGCGACGTGACTCATTCCCAGGCGCTTTAGCTCGTAGGCCAGTTCCTGGCAGGCGCCGATGCCGAATTTGATGGGGCGCGGGTCAACACTGAATATGGTTTCTCCATTTTCACGCTCTATGTAGTGATCGCCAAACATCTAGTTTTCTCCTGCCTGATTTGAAGGTGTACTATACTATTTCTCGGGGTCAGGTGTTTGATCACCTGATTTATTATCCTACAGGAAAGCGTGAACCGTATCACACCCCGGGGGTAAATCAATCGCCCGATCGAATCCGGGCAGAAGTATAGAGAACCGGGCTTTGCCGGGCCGACACCGGAAGAAGATCGATTTATGATATGCGGCAGTATACCGCTAAATCGCGATATGACCGGGATACTGACCGCTCACGGGTTTACAGAATCAAAAAGGGGTGAGTGCGCCGGATTTGTGATCGAACGTGCTTTTGTTGAAAAATAGCTTTGGCTTATTTCCCGTGGATCATTTTATAATGCCCATAGTATATTTTATTCGCGCATGCTGCACCTGACGAGGAAGCCCGACTTTAGAACACATGAAACATCAAATAGCAGAGACCCTGATCAAATCAGCCGCAAAGCATTACAGTAAAAAATTAACCCCCGCTCAGCGAGTGTTTATCGGAGATTATTACCACCGCCTGCCGGACGACGATTACAGCCCCGCTGCGACCGAAGAATTGATCAGCGCAGCGCTTGATCACAAAGCGTTTGGTTCTATACGTAAACCCGGTGAGACGCTACTCAGTATCAGCAATATTGAATCGACCCTGACTGAACCGGAGCCGTGTACGGTTATTAATCTGGTGACAAATGATCGCCCGTTTTTAGTCGATACACTGACGATATTGCTGAATAACCAAAATGTTACCATCCATCGCACCATTCATCCGGTGTTCCAGGTCCGGCGCTCGAAGGCGAACCGTATTAGCGCCATAACGCGGTTTCATCCTGATGAGGATGACGGTGGTACGAAAGCAGAATCCTTTATACAATTTCATATCGATTACGTACCTTCTTCGGGGCATAAACAATTAGAACAAAGGATACTGTCTGCAGTAGATGATATTAAAACCGTGGTTGCGGACTGGTCGCCGATTCGGGAGCACCTGTTATCGCTGGCCGTTCAACTGGAGAATAACAGGCAGGTGGATGCGGAATACAGCCGCTTGCTTCGTTGGCTGGAAAACCACCATTTCGCCATGCTGGGCTACTGTGAGTTTGACCTGTCGGGCAACGAAAAAAAGTCGGTGGTTCGCGTAGATAAACCTACCGCGCTGGGATTTTTACGGGTTTTAGGGGAAAAGGGTAGCCAGCAGATTCAGGATTTTATGCCGCCCCTGACGAGCGGCACTGACCAGCCCGTCATCATTACCAAAACACGTCAGCGTTCAACGATACATCGCGCAGCGTTCATGGATTGCATCCTGGTCAGCCGCGCAAAAGGCCGGGGCAAAGGCAGGCGAATTTTCTGTATATTAGGCTTGTTCTCAGCAGCGGCCTTCGTCAGGCCTACCCAGGAAATCCCGTTGCTGAGAGAAAACTCGGACTGGGTTCTGAAGAACAGCACGCTTCGCCAGGGCAGCTACGCTTACAAATCCCTGCAGGTCATCATCGAGCATCTGCCGCGTGAATCATTGTTCCATATGGACAGGGAAAGCCTGTATCAGACTTCAATGGACATACTGAATCACCAGGAGAGGCGGAAAACCAGTGTTTATATTCACCAGGATCAATGCGGCCATTTTTATTCCTGCCTGGTATACGTACCGCGAGATTTATATCACAGTAATTTACGCCTGAAAATTGAAGCTTATCTGACCGAAGTCCTAGACGGCGGGGAAGTGCTGTTTGATGTATATTTCTCCGATTCGATTCTGACCCGGATCCATTTTGTCGTGCACACCCAAACCGGAAAGCCGGTTAAGTATGACGCTGCAGAAATTGAAAAAACGATTCAGATCATGTCCAGAGACTGGAACGAAAGCCTTAGAGTTCGTTTGTCGGAATACTTCGATCTTAAACGGTCGCGTATGCTGATGCTGGATTATGCCGACGCATTTTCCGGCGGATATCGCGATGATTTTGAAATTGGCGACGCGATCAACGATATTGAAAAGATCGAAGCCTGCGTTGACGAATCATTTAACAGCATGCTGTATCAGGCTGAACGAGAGGGTCGGCAGGGGTTACGGCTAAAGATTTATTCCTGTGATCAGCAGGTGCCCTTGTCAGACATATTGCCGATCATGGAAAATCTCGGCTTGCGGGTTATCGGAGAGCGGCCATACCGCGTAAGGCGCCAGTTGGCGAGCGATGTCTGGATACACGATTTTGAAATAATCCGCCAGGATGGAAAAGAGCTGGACCTGGACGCCGATAGCGAAAACCTGAGGCAAACCCTGTTCCGGGTGTGGCGTGGTGATGCTGAGAATGACGGCTTTAACCAGCTGGTGCTGGATACCGGGATGAACTGGCGCCAGGTAATGCTGCTACGCGCCTGTTTTAAATACCTGCGGCAAATTCGGTTGCGCTACAGCCAGGAATACGTGATCAATGCCTTGATCGGCAATCGAACGATTGTTGTTGAGCTGGCCAAATTGTTTGAGATGCGCTTTGAGCTGGGCGCAAAGAAGCTAGATACGGCCGCCCGTGAAGCTACGATTAGCGCTTTGCTGGAACAGGTTGAAAGTCTCGATGAAGACCGGATTCTGAATGCGATACGCGATGTCATCCTGGCTATGCTGCGCACCAATTATTTTCAGCTGAATGAGACCGGGCAGAACAAGGCTTACCTGTCGTTCAAGATAGACTCTCAGGCGGTGCCCCGGTTGCCGGAGCCACGCCCTAAATACGAGATATTTGTGTATTCTCCACGTGTAGAAGGCATACATCTGCGCGGCGGCGACGTTGCGCGTGGCGGGCTGCGCTGGTCCGACAGGCAGGAGGATTTTAGAACCGAAGTACTGGGCCTGGTAAAGGCGCAGATGGTTAAGAATGCGGTTATTGTGCCGGTTGGCTCAAAAGGTGGTTTTGTTCCAAGGCGCTTACCGAACGGAACACGGGAAGAGGTGCAAAAAGAGGTGATCGCCTGCTACCAGATGTTTATCCGTGGGCTGCTGGATCTGACCGATAACCTGGTTTCGAATAAAGTGGTACCGCCACAGCAGGTAAAACGCTACGATCATGACGATCCTTACCTGGTGGTGGCGGCCGACAAAGGCACGGCGACGTTCTCGGATATTGCCAATGAGATATCCGAATCACGAAAATTCTGGCTGGGGGATGCCTTCGCATCCGGCGGCTCGCAGGGTTATGACCATAAAAAAATGGGCATCACCGCACGCGGGGCATGGGAGTCGGTTAAACGCCTGTTTCGTGAGCGCGGAAAAGACATTCAAACCACGGATTTTACCGTGGTGGGTATCGGCGATATGGCCGGCGATGTATTTGGAAACGGTATGTTGCTATCTGAGCATATCCAACTTCAGGTTGCCTTTAATCACATGCACATATTTGTGGATCCGTCGCCTGATGCGGCGCGCAGTTTTGCTGAGCGCAAGCGGCTGTTTGAATTGCCGCGTTCGTCCTGGGCTGATTACGATGCCAAACTGATTTCAAAGGGCGGCGGAATATTTGAACGAAAGGCAAAGTCGATCAGTCTAAGCGCGCAAATGAAGAAAATGCTCGATACCGACGTTGCTAAATGCTCGCCGACCGAGCTTGTTCATCTGATTCTCAAGATGCCGGTCGAATTGTTGTGGAACGGTGGAATTGGTACTTACGTCAAGGCTTCAAGTGAGTCTCAGGAAGCGGCCCAGGACAAAGCCAACGATGCATTACGGGTAGATGCAACGGAACTTCGCTGTGCGGTCATTGGTGAAGGGGGTAATCTGGGTATGACTCAGAATGGGCGCATTGAGTTTTCCCAGCACGGCGGTTTGTGCAATACCGATGCAATCGATAATTCAGCGGGTGTTGATACCTCAGACCATGAAGTTAATATCAAAATTCTGTTTAACCGCGCCATTGAAGACGGCAAGATCAGCCGTGCGCAACGCAACAAACTGTTAGCCGGCATGGAAGAAGAGGTTGGTCTGCTGGTGCTTAGAAATAACTATGTCCAGACTCAGACCATTAGTGTTGCCTCCCACTATGGTGAGCGCCTGCTGCCTCAGCATATCAATACCATCAAAATTCTGGAGCAGCGTGGCTTAAGCCGCACTATTGAATACCTGCCGAATGACGTTGAACTCAATGAACGCCTGGAAAAAGGAGGTAGTTTAACGCGGCCTGAGCTATCGGTTTTACTGTCCTACAGCAAGATGGATCTGTACCAGGCTTTGCTTGAATCCGGTGTGCCGGATGATGCGGCGCTTGCGGGAGAACTGGACGACTATTTTCCATCGGCCATGCGCAAGCGTTTCCATGACTATATTCATAGCCACCGGCTCAAGCGTGAAATTATCGCCACCCACCTGACTAATCGATTTATTGGCCAAATGGGCCTGTCTTTTCATTTTGCTTTGAGTGCATTGATGGGCGTTCGTGCTCCTGATATAGCACGAGCGTGGTATGTTGCTCAGGAAATAATGCGTAGCAGTGAGCTGGTCGCAGAGATAGAGGCTCTTGATAACAAGGTGGGTGCCGGTTTACA
>JAAELZ010000158.1 GCA_024226105.1 Pseudomonadota bacterium
ATGTGGCCATTACCAGCACCGGCAATATCTCCGCGAAGGGCTTTATTGATTTTGGCATTTATGGCCGTGTTGATGGCAATGGCGATGTGGCCATTACCAGCACCGGCAATATCTCCACGAAGGGCTTTATTGATTTTGGCATTTATGGTCGTGTTGATGGCACTGGCGATGTAACCATAACCAGCATCGGCAATATCACCACCACGGGCAATGATGCAGATGGAATTTATGGCCGTGTTGATGGCACTGGCGATGTAACCATAACCAGCACCGGCAATATCACCACCACGCGCAATGATGCAGATGGCATTTTTGGCTATCATTATGGTGATGGCGATGCGACCATTACCAGCACCGGCAATGTAACGTCCATGTTAGCGTCCGGGATTTATGTACGTGTGGGGGGCACGGGTGCGATAAACATCACGACCGGCGGCACGGTCAGCGGCACGACCGGTATTGTGGTAAACTCACGTGCGGCAAATGCGGCCCCTGCCACCATTACTACTTCCGCTGCCATTACCGGTACGGGTGGTACCGCAATTGATTTGCGCGGTGACAGCAACGACACGGTAAACCTACTGCCGGGCGCTTCGTTTAGCGGTGCCATCGATTTTGGTAACGGCAATGACGGCATGGGCGGCACCAATGCCAATGACATTGACACCCTGAATGTTGCTGCAATCGGCAGCAATGTGGTGATCAACTTTGCCGATACCGGCGGTACCGGCCAGGGAGACACGGACCTCCAGTCAGCCCCTGAAATCATCAATGCTCCGTCTGGCATGCTGATCAATGGCGGAAAAACCTTTGTCGCGGTTGATCCTACAGGCTTTACCGCCACCGGTGTGTTTTTAGGCACGTTTACCAGCTCGATCTTCAATTCGCTCGACAATAATGGATCAGCGCCCCAGAACGGTATTTCCACCCATGGTGGATCAGGCCCCTATGAATACAGCAATGGCCCAAGATACTGGTTGTCGGGCCTTGGCGGTTATGAAGAGGTGGAGCCTGGCACCAGCAATGCCGGTATCGGGCACAATTTTGCCGCCGTCATGATGGGGGCTGAAGGCGGATTTGACTCGGGAATGCTCGGCTTGTTCGGCGGCTATGGCTTAAGCGGTCTTGATTTCCAGTATAATGCAGGCGAAACTGACATCACTACCTACTTCGGCGGCGGCTACTGGAAGCAGGATTATGGTTCCCATCGTATCTATCTGGCCTTTGCCGGTGGTTTTGCAGATCATCAGATGGTGCGAAACATTGGCGCTACGGTTGCCAATGGTGACAGCAATGGCTGGTTCATCTCGCCTTCTGCGGCCATCATCGCCCCGATTACAGCAATGCCTGTTCCAACCCTTGGCAGTGTGCGCGTTTCTTATGCCGGCATGTGGCTGGATGGTTACACAGAAACCGGCACGGTTGCCAATCCGCTCACCGTTGCCAGCCGCGATGTGCATCTTCTCAATGGCCGTGCGCAACTGATCTTCCCCAATACCAGCATCAACGAAGATGGCTCTCATACCCATGTGGAGTTGCGTGTGGGTGTTGATGGTCAATGGGATGCGGGTTCCGGCAATGCCACGATGGCAACGGGTGGCAGCGCAATCAACTTTTCTGCTGATCTGGATGATCAGGTTGCAGGCTTCGTTGGCGCAAGCTTGTCGCGCACTTCAGCCGATGACATGTTTACCATGACCGCGTCTGGCGAACTCCAGTCGACCATCGACGGTGGCTACCAGGCAACCGGTGAACTGAAAGCCAGCTGGAAGTTTTAAGGCCGGGCTGGTGTTTGATATCCCTGTTTGCTCCAACTCCTGCCACGGTTTTCGATGAACCTGTAGCGCGATGAGCCGGGATGCCCTCCAGGCGGGATGAAGCTGTGGCGGGTAATGGCCGCTCAACGGCATCATTAAACTGAATTCGTCTATCGTTCTGGTCGAGTTGCGACAAAGGCCCAAGGTCTTGAGAAGACTCATATCGAAAGTTCAGCACTTAACCATTATGGGTCCTGACCCAAAAACCCCGGGCGATCTGGTTGACCGGATAAGTTTTGCACCATTGCAAATAAACCGGACAGATAAGTTTCGTGTATATAAAACAGGGCCAGGTATCCAGATGAATGGGAAACCACTTTATATTCAGTTTTCTGCCCATTTGGCAAAGAGATATTATCGGGTCACACAGGCGATAATATTGACGCTCCTGCAACCGCTCACATCAATATATTGTAGCGCTCCCGGATTACCCGGTCAGCTTTGCTGGAAAGATAGTCCGGATGATGACTGGCAAGAATGCTGGCTGCTTTTTTCCGTGCCGCTGACCAGGCTTGCGGGGCACCGATTTCCGCCCAGGTGCGCGGTTCGTTGCGATCGGCAATTGAAGGGTAGAAATAGTCGCGCTGCATCGCATCTATGGTGTGAGAAGAACCCAGAAAATGCCCCTCTCCGGTGACGGTTGCCCTGATCGCCTCAAAGCCCAGCGTTTCCTCCGTCACTTCGATACCACGGATCATGCGATGCACATGGCTCAGCATCTCGTTGTCGAGAATGAAGGCCTCAAACGAAGCGCCCAGAAGACTTGCCATCATGCCGGAAGATTCGTAGATCATGTTGGCACCGGCGAGACCTGTAGCAACCGCGCTCATGGCCTTTTCCGCACCCATCTGTGCGTCGACGGCCTTGGCATCGGCCATTGACGAGGCAACACCGGAGGGTAAACCAAGATGATTGGAGATTTGCGCTGCCGCGGCATTCAGAATTGAGATTTCTCCGCCACCACCGCAAAATGCGCCAGTGCGAAGATCTATTACCAGCGGCCAATTGGAAAATATCACTGGATATCCGGGCTCATACAGATTGACCAGCGCCAGTGCGGCAAGAGTTTCGGCTGTCGTCTGTGCCAGCATGCCCGCCAGTGTGGCGGGAGCCGTGGCACCCGATTGGGCGGCAACGACGGCGTTGATCGGTACGCGGCGTTTGATACAGGCTGTCGTCACATCAAACGCATCCTCGCCGTAGCGAAGCGGTGAAATCACCGGCGAAATATGCACCTGGCAAAACGGGCGTTCGGCAAATTTTCCTTCACCTCCCAGGGCGATATCGAACATGTCGACAATCGGGCCGACATGTTTGCCATGCATGAAACTTGTCCCCACCGGTTTCATTGTGCCCCGTAACAGGGCGTAGGCAGTATTAACATCGAGATCAAAATTATCCGGTATATCGGTCGCCACGCAGCAACGTGTAAACCAGCTGACATTTTCCAGCGTGTCGGCAAGCCGGGTAAAATCTGCAAGGTCCCGCAAGGTTGACGGACGATAGATGCCGGTATCAAGATCGAGTGTCTGCACAGCAGCACCCCCGCTACCAAAATATACCCGCTCCCCGCCGATCTCGAAATCGTGTTTGGGGTCGCGGCCAAAATAGACAAATCTTTTGGCAGCCCCGTCGATGATGTCTTCCATCATTTGCCGCGAAAAACAGAGCCTTGCCTGGTCATTAAGAAATGCACCCTTTGAAACGGCCAGCGTCTGAAAAGCTTTTGGTACTTCGCCCATGCCAATTTCGCCAAGTATGCGCAAGGCTGTATCGGTGATATCTTTGACGGCGGCGCTGGTAAGCGGCCGGTACCGGCCGCCAATTTGCCCGGGTGGACAGGGGTTGATTTCGGGAACTGACGCGGTTCGCGCAGCAATCCGCGATGCTCGTCCGCCGGCCCTGTAACTTCCTGTTTGCGCCATCGCCCAGCCTCCATCATTATTCAGCACCCGATCAACAGGAATTTTACGCTTGCCTACCGCGATAGCATAGTAAAAAATTCAATTTTCGAAAGAATCGAATGTTTGATTGGAAAAAAACATGAGCAGTGAGCAATCCCCGCGTTTATCCTTCAGGGCTGTCGAGGTTTTCGTGGCAGTTACAGAGCAGCAATCCGTTACCGGGGCTGCAAAACGACTGGGCGCAAGCCCGTCATCAGTCTCTTCGCAACTGACCAACCTCGAGAGCAGCCTGGGAACCCGTCTGATCGAGCGTTCCGCGCAACGTTTCGCATTGACCAAGGCAGGAGAAATATTCCGGTCACGAGCCTTGCGGATTCTCGATGAGATTGACGGTGCCAAGGCAGCGCTTGCCGACACAGAGCGATCCCCCAGCATGACCTTGCGCATCGCGGTAATCGAGGACTTCGATGCCGAGGTTCTTCCCGCATGGCTACGCCAATTATCAATCCGGTTCCCCAATTGTCGATTCATTGTGAAATCCGGGCCGAGCCATGAGAACCATTCGGCACTTGCCAGCCGGGCGGTAGACGTGATCGTTTCGGCGGACACAATCGAACCGGCCGATTATGTGGAAAGTCATGCGTTGCTCAGGGATCCGCATGTACTGATCGGCGCTTTTGATGGATTTGCAGATGCCGGTCTGGATATCCTTTTGCAGAAACCGTTCATGCGTTATTCCCGCGAACAATACATGGGCAGGCAGATAAAGGCACAACTGCGGCGAACGGGATTGGCGCCTGCGTCGGGCTTTGAATTTTCCAGCAATCAGGCATTGTTTGCAATGGTGACAACTTTGCGGGGTTGGGCAGTCACCACCGCAACCGCCTTGTCTGCCGCACCGGGTGTTCTTGAACATAACCGGCGCCGACCGGCGGTGATTGCCCGTCAATTGCCGTTCCCGGCCTTTAGCCGTGAAATCCATCTGTTTTCGAGGCGAGATGTCTTGGGCGATATGCCAATCCGGTTTGCTGCCGCCTTGCGTAATTGCCTTGATGATCGGCTGGTAAAGCCAACCGTCGGTGCATTGCCTTTCCTGGAGGGAGAACTTTATGTGCTAAATAATTGAATAAATCATTCGATTTTATCGCATAATTATCTGTAATCACTCTTCAGGCTTGACGCTCATCGCTGCGGAAACGACAATATGTCTTCATTTTCGGAAGGCTATGTTATGAAAACGCATACGCAAGTGGTCGTCATCGGCGGTGGTATCGCCGGATGTTCAACGCTCTATCACCTCACCCTGGAAGGGATTACCGACTGTGTGTTGATTGAGCGAGACGAGCTTACATCCGGCACCACATGGCACTCGGCAGCGCAGGTAACCAATTTCGGCCCCAACCAGACGATGATCGGTTTGAAGACCCATTCGATCAGCCTTTACAAGGAACTGGCCGACGACCCGGATTACCCGATCAATTACCATTACGGCACTGGTGGCCTGCGGTTGGCATCTACGCAGGATCATCTGGATGGCTATCACCACTTCATGTCGATGGCGAAGGGCATGGGTGTCGATTTCGAAATCATTGATGCGCAAGAATGCAAGCGCCGCCATCCGCTGATTTCTACAGATAATCTGCTCGGTGCGCTCTGGGACCCGTTTGACGGTGACATCGATCCGGCCCAGCTCTGCCAGGCGCTGGCCCGTCGCGCCCGCAACAACGGGGCTGAGGTTTATCGCTTTACTGCGGTCACGGATTTCACCCAGAAGGCAGACGGCAGCTGGATCGTTCATACCGGCAAGGGAAATATCGCCTGCGATGCGATTGTTAATGCCGGTGGTTATCGCTGCAACGAAGTCGGTGCGATGATCGGTGTGGAACATCCTGTCGCATCAATGGAGCATCAGTACATGCTGACTGAAGCGATCCCGCAGATCGAGGCGCTGGGAGATGATTTTCGTGCCCCGCTGATACGTTGTCCGACTGCCGATTTTTATCAGCGTGCGGAGAAGAAGGGACTGTTGATCGGTTTTTATGAACAGGATTGTAAAACCTGGGGGCTTGATGGCATTGATCCCGATTTCACAAATGCGTTGTGTCCGGATGATCTAGACCGGGTGATCGACGTGATGGAAGGGGCATTTCACCGGCTGCCATGTCTGGAGACCGCGGGCATCCATTCTGTCATCAACGGCCCGATCACCTACACGCCGGACGGATTGCCACTGGTCGGCAAAATTCCGGGCAAGCGCAATGCCTATTGCATCACCGGGCTGCGCGCCGGGCTGGGCGAAGGCGGCGGCCATGGCTGGTTACTGGCGCAGATTATCGCCAATGGCGAGGCCTGTTACGATACCTGGTGTATCGATCCGCGGCGCTTTACCCGCTATGCGAATGTGGAATATACCGCGCTGAAGGCCATCGAGGACTATCAGAACGAATTCCGCTTCCACATGCCGCATGAATTTCGACCAGCGGGGAGACCGATGAAGACGACACCGCTGACCGATGTGCTGGCGGGCATGGGGGCGGAATTCGGCACGGTGAACGGATGGGAACGCGCACTTTATTTCAAACCCGCCGATGATTTTGAGGAAAAGCATTCTTTCCGCTTCAATAACACATTTGAAATTGTCGCCCGAGAGATAACCAATGTGCAGAACAATGTCGGCATCATGGAAGTGTCCGGTTTCAACCGTTTCCAGATTACCGGCAGTAATATACACGACTGGCTGGACGGCATCATGTGTTCGCGCGTTTCACGCAAACCCGGCAAGGTTGCACTTGCCTACTTCCTGAACCATGACGGCAATGTCAAAGGTGAGGCAACGCTGGCCAATCTTGATGATAATCAGGTGTGGTATGGTTCCGCCGCAGCCGGTGAGTATCATGATATGGACTGGTTGTGCGGGCATTTGCCGGAGGATAGCGATATCCGCATCGAAAGCCTGACCAACACCCACACCATCCTGGTGGTTGCCGGTCCAAATGCGCGCGATCTCCTGCAGGCTGCAGCAGTGCGCACCGACTGGTCGAAGGAGGCGTTTGCGTGGCTGAGCACGCGTCGGGTGTTTATTGGCAATGCAGAGGCTGTCGCCATGGCGGTTTCGTTTTCAGGTGAACTTGCTTGGGAGTTGCATATCCCTAACGAACAGTTGCGCCTGGCATTTGATACGCTCTGGCAGGCCGGGAAATCCTTTGGCATGAAGCCCTTCGGCCTGCATGCCACAGAATCGATGCGGATTGAAAAAGGCTACCGTCACTGGAAGGCAGATCTGATCACGGAATTCAATCCGTTTGAAAGCGCTCTTGATCGTTTCGTATGCATGGATAATGAGTTCATCGGCAAAACCGGCTTGCTGGAAATGAAGCAAGCGGGACCGCGTCGAGTGTTCGTTACGCTTGAGATCAACACCGATGTTGCCCCTGCCCATCCCGGCGACAGTATCATCAGTGATGGACAGGTCATCGGTACCATCACATCAGCGGCTTTCGGCCACCGTACCGGACGCAATCTGGCCATGGGATTTGTTGACCCGCAACATGGCGTAACCGGATTGTGTTTTTCCGTCGAGATCGTTGGCAGAAATTTCGAGGCGACGATATGTGAACCCTGCTGTTATGATATCCAAAACACGCGGGTTCGCAGCTAAACCGGATGCCGATACTACAGACGATATACTGCAATTAATATCAATGAATGGAGCTATCGGTGTGCGGGATAAAGAAAACCTGACGATTGTTCCGGCCATAGATATTTTTGAATGAAGTCCAGGCCCGCTTCTTGCGCTTTTTCACAGCCTGTCACATTATGACAATTCACTGATTGGCTGGCGGGAGGCTTCTGGTTTCATGTGCGGTATTGCAGGTATCATTCGGATCGATGGTGGTTTGCCAATTCCACGTGGCGTGGTAAAATTCATGACCGATGCAATCCACCATCGTGGCCCGGACGAGGAAGGATTTTTTGAAGCCCCGGGATTGTGTGTTGGTTCGCGGCGCCTTGCCATTATTGATGTCGACAATGGAACGCAACCGGTTACCAACGAAACAGCTACAGTTCATGCTGTTTTTAACGGTGAACTGTTCGATTACCCGGAACGCAAGCGCCAGCTTCAACAGCGCGGGCACAAATTTACAACATGTTGTGATACAGAACTCTTGCCACACCTTTGGGAAGATCATCACGAGGAGATGTTCTTATCGCTTCGAGGCCAGTTCGCACTGGCAATCTTCGACACCAAAGCCCGTCGCCTGACACTTGCGCGAGACAGGTTTGGCATCTGTCCTCTTTACTGGACCGTGCAGCGAACGCCGCAAGGCTCATTCCTGCTGTTTGCATCCGAAATAAAGGCACTGCTCTCTTCAGGAATGGTGACAGCCCAGCCTGATATCAGGGGAATTGATCATACATTCTCCTTTTTTGCGCTACCAGGTCCAATTACCTGTTTTGACGGGATCAGTTCGCTGAGGCCTGGTCACTTCATGACAATCGATTTGGGACCGAACGGACAATCCGCGACAATCACCGAGAAAGCCTACTGGGAGATTGATTTCCCTGACCGCGGAGAAGAGGAACGCTGCAGCGAATTATCAGTTGAGCGTTACAAAAATCTTTTTCGCCAATCTGTAGAACGGCGACTGCGCGCTGATGTTCCTGTCGTGTCCTACCTGAGCGGAGGGATTGATTCCAGTATTGTCCTGGCGGTTGCCAAAGAATTGCGCGCTAAAACGCCGCCGGCGTTCACATTGCAAATCAATGCGCCAGGGCTTGATGAAGCGCCAAAAGCCAAAGAGGTCGCCGATGTGCTGGGAGCTGACCAGACCACTATTGCGGTAAGCACGGCTGATATTCTTGCAGCATATCCCGGATTGATCGAAGCGGCTGAGTGCCCGGTCAGTGACACCTGCTGTTCTGCCCTGCTTTTGCTGGCCCGGGAGGTACACACCCAGGGCTACAAGGTGGCACTGACAGGAGAAGGTGCCGACGAAACACTAGCAGGTTATCCCTGGTTCAAGCTAAATCGGCTGATGGCGCCGGTCGACGCGCTGGGTTTCAAGACGTCATACCTTTGCCGCCGGACTCTTACTGCCCTGTTACAGCTTCCCAACAATTCAATGGCCTATGATCGTCGAACCTTTGAGGCGGCTGGTGGCAGCAATGCCTGGCTCGATCTGTATGGATTGGTTAGCGCCGGCAAGGGCCGGGTATATGGGCCAAAACTGAAACCGCTTCTCAACTCCTATGTTGCCTATGAAGATCTGGGGCTTAACATCGAAAAAATGAAACGCTGGCACCCTTTAAATCGTTCCCTGTATCTGGGCCAGCGTATTCACCTGCCCGGCCTGTTGCTGAGCATTGCAGGTGACCGTGTGGCGATGCATTCTTCTGTTGAGACCCGTTATCCGTTCCTGGACGAGGATCTGACGGAATTTGTTCAGGGCCTTGACCCCGCCTGGAAACTTCGTCGTTTTCAGGACAAATACCTGCTTCGCCGCGCCGCCGAAAGCGCCTTGCCAAAATCTATCGCGTGGCGTCCCAAAGCTATGTTCCGGGCACCCTGGGATGTTCTGGATCAGCACGAGACCGGCGGGTATCTGACACCTTTGTTATCAAGCCGTGCGTTGGAGGAAACCGGATATTTCGACACTAAGATGGTTCGTGGTCATTTGACCAGACTTCCCGGGATAAAAGGTGTTAAACGCACTTTACTGGAGCAAACTCTGGCCGGTGTCGTCATGACACAATTATGGCATCATATTTTCATCGGCGATCTTGGTGCGCCGGTTGAGCGCCTTAGGGTGCGTGCTAAAACCAAACACGAATTATCAGGCTAGAAAAGTCTGACTTCAGCAGCTGCTTTCCCGTGGCCGTTTGGAAGTCGTGATCCATGTGGCTGAATCAGGGATATTTTGTTCGAAGCCGTTTTCTGATATGCTGTATTTTGTAACTTTGCGTCGCTGCTGACAACCGGTGGCAGGGAGCATTTAACATAAAACCACGGCAAATAGTCCAGTCACCGGATCATATTGATGGAACTCCCTCTGGTATCTTTAACTGCCTTAAAAAACGACAATAATTACGGCAACCCCGCTTTCCTGATGCTTGAAATAAATGCCTTCAGATTTTTTTATCCTGATTGAGCAGAACCGCCACAAAAATTGAACCCCATTTTGTCGTAACATTGATCAAAACAGACGTTTATACCGGTGTAGCAAGGTGCTAAGCTGTGGTGTGGAGTAAATCAATGGACAAGCCTGCTCTCAAACCGCGTGCACGCGATCTTGGACTGCCGTTTCCCGGTAATCCAGGCCCCAACAATGCCATTACAGACGTGCCAGGTGTGAAAGTCGGGTTTACAACATTAACCGATCCGACAAAGAATATGCGCACTGGAGTTACCGCCATTGTACCGCGTGAAGATGCAGGCGAACCGAGGCCAGTGTGGGCGGGGCAGTATGCCTTAAATGGTAATGGCGAGATGACCGGCACCCACTGGATCAATGATGCAGGATATTTCATTGGCCCGATATGCATCACCAATACCCACTCGGTTGGCATGGTGCATCATGGCGCCACCCGCTGGGTGATTAATCGTTATGCTGACTATTTCACCCATGAGCATGCCTGGGCAATGCCCGTGGTTGCAGAAACCTATGACGGGGTCCTCAATGATATCAACGCTCAGCATGTGACGGCTGAACATGCGATCGAGGCTTTGAACAGTGCCAGATCCGGAGTGGTGGCGGAAGGCTCGGTGGGTGGTGGTAACGGCATGATCTGTTATGAATTCAAGGGCGGAACCGGCACTTCGTCACGCAAGATTTCATTGGGTGAGGACAAATATACAATCGGTGCGTTGGTACAGGCTAATCATGGCATTCGCCCCTGGCTGAACATTCTGGGCAAACCTGTCGGGCAGATGATGAGTGAAGGACGGCTTTTGGATAAGGAAACCGGCTCCATCATCGTTATTCTCGGCACGGACGCGCCGCTGTCGGCATTGTCACTGCATCAATTGGCAAAACGTGCAGCAATCGGGGTGGGTCGTGGCGGTTCGCCAGGCGGCAATAGTTCGGGCGATATTTTCCTGGCTTTTTCTGTGGCAAATGAGCAGTCGCTGCCACAACAATGTGGCGCTCTAGTTAGCCGGACCGAACTGAATAGCAATATAATAGATCCGCTTTATCTCGCAGCAGTGGAATGTGTGGAGGAAGCAGTCATCAATGCGCTGGTTGCCGGGGAAGATGTTGTAACCTTCAAACCCGGTGGCAGTATCTGCCTCGCTCTTGATACGGACAGTCTGGCTGATCTTTTTAGATAGGTCACAGTAAATCCTGAATCTGGTTTTTTGGAATTTGAGAAAGTTTTATCCGGTGGTTTTCAGACAACAGGAATGATAATATCGATAGTTCGACAGACGCTTGATTGTATAGGAATGCAATGCTGACTCGGGCGAAAGCAACCTGTAATAACTGCGCCAAGGACAAGAGGACATTGCCATGATTTCTGCTGCTGACGATCCCGATCTCAAACTCACTCCCTATTGGTGGGAAGCAGCTCCGTTAATGGAG
>JAAELZ010000159.1 GCA_024226105.1 Pseudomonadota bacterium
CAAGCGCATTTTTGGTCTGCTGCTGACGAATTCTTGACAGGCCCAGGGCGTGGTACAAATCGGCAGACTCAGGCACTTCAACGATGCCGGCTGACAGCAAGTTAGCCGCTTCTGTTTCCCGCTGTTGCGCCCCCAGCATGTGGGCAAAACGGACATAGGCAGGCACAAACATGGGCTGTAATTCCAGGGCTTTACGATAGGCCAGTTCTGCTTCGATAAATTGCTGACGATCCTGGTACAGACCTGCCAGATTGAGCTGTGCCTCGGGACGCTCAGCGTTGAACTTCTGTGACTGAATGTATTCTTCGATGACGGCATCGAGTTTCGCCTGACGGTCTTCGCGCAACTGCCCGGCGGGATAAGCGGCCATTAAACGAGCGGCCTGAATTCGCACCGAGCGTACTTCATCCCATACCGCAGGCAAAGCAATAATGCGCTGCTCAGGTGGCAGCGACTCCAGCGCCACCAAAGCGCCCTGTCGAACCAGCGGGTCTTCATCGTTCAAAGCCTGCTGAATCAGCATCAGGCTATTCTGGTTCAAGCCCATGCCCAGATGCGCGAAGGCGGTTGCTCTTGCGATTCCGGGTTGGGCCCCATCCATCGCCAGTTGCATCAGCAACCCGGGCGCATTGATATTGTTTATTCTCGCGAGGCTAAATACTCCTGAGAAATCCTGAAAACCAGACCGTATGGAGCCGTACCATTTTTTGAGTTGATCCACAGACCAGCGGGCGTTTTCATTTTCGTGGCACTGGTTGCAGGCATTG
>JAAELZ010000160.1 GCA_024226105.1 Pseudomonadota bacterium
CGATACACGCTGATCAATGCCAGTAATAACCACGCAAGACGCACACCATAGCGCCCGAAAAAATCTCGCAAAGGGTCTATATAACTGGAGAACACCAGTTTGGCATCGATCCAGTTCAGCTTTACCAGTAAACCCGCCGTGAGAAAGGCGGCTAGCAGTGAAATGGCGAGCCGTAAACTGGCGATCAGAACACTGGCCATGGCCTGGTTATGTAACAAAGCGGAAAGTGCTTTTGTGTGATCCGCGATGCCCTGTGTCAGGATGTAGCCACCAATGAATGCGATTACTACGCATATAAAAAGAATTACCAGCGATAGGCTGTCTTTGCTTGAGAAAGTGGTATCTGCAGTGCTGCCTGGCACAGGTTCGGAGATAACCAGGGTTGTCAGGATGCCGATACCCATACTCATGGCCATTATACGATAAGCCCATTGCCAGGCACTGTAATCGTAAGCCTCCATGGTGGTACCGAAGGCATCAGCCAGGAATAATGCGCCGGCACCGGCCAGCAACATGCCTATGCGATATCCCGCAATATAACTTGAGGACATTAGCGCCTGCAGAGACTCGTCAGCCGATTCAATTCGGTAGGCGTCAATTACGATATCCTGTGTGGCCGAAGAAAACCCCAGCAATACGGCGGCCAGCGCCATCAGGTTTAAACTGGTCTGCCCGTTGGCCGGGTCTATCGAGCTCATCCACAAAATAGCCAGTACGATACTTGCCTGCGCCAGCAGTAACCAGCTACGACGCCTGCCGAAGACCCGGCTAAGTAGTGGCACCGGTAGTTTGTCGATTAGCGGTGCCCAGATGAACTTGAAAGAATAACCCAGTGCAGCCCAACTGAAAAAAGTCACGGCTGAGCGGCTGACGTCTGCCTCGCGCAGCCATAGCGAAAGCGAGGAGAATATCAATAAAATGGGCAAACCGGCAGAGAACCCCAGAAATAGCATGGTGACCACGCGTGGGTGGCCGAAAGCGCGCAGGGTTTCCAGCCAGTCGGGCCTTGAGGATGTGGTCACAATATAATCCGGTTATTGGTTATTTTAGAAGTCAAAAAAAGGTAATTAGTCTATCCGTGGACCACAAGGTACCAAACCATTTAGACTGCTACGTTGCGATCGCAGAACCACTTCATTTTGTCATTGTGAGGGCCTGACAGCACGGTAATCTAAATGTCGGGTGAACTACATGGTTTAAGTGCCATTCGCAACCCATATTGGGTATCATCCCCTCGAACTGAAAAATAGCAAAACAATGCAAAACAATGCAAAACAAATACAAATCTGAGTTTCTGGATCTGGTAACGCAAAACAACATTTTGCGTTTCGGCGAGTTTACACTGAAATCAGGGCGCATAAGCCCCTACTTTTTTAATGCGGGAAACTTTGACCGGGGTGGCCTGCTGGCTTCGTTGGCGGGTTTTTATGCGCGCTGCATTCACGACAATATAGGCGCAGATTTTGTGCTCTACGGACCGGCCTATAAAGGTATTCCGCTGGCAGCCGCGACCGCTATCAAGCTGGCTGAAGAATTTTCCACGGACATACCTTATGCCTTCAATCGCAAAGAGGCGAAGGATCATGGCGAAGGAGGCTTGATTGTCGGCGCAAAACTCGAGGGCGAGGTGGTGATTATCGATGATGTGATTACCGCGGGTACATCAATTCGTGAGTCCGTTGACATCATTAAAGCGCAGGGTGCAAAGCCCTCCGCTGTGGTGATAGCGGTTGATCGTCAGGAACGGGCAGGAGACAGCAGCCGTTCGGCAGTTCAGGCGGTTGAGGATGAATATAACATTCCGGTGTATTCCATTGTAAATCTAGACGATATTGTGAGCTATGCTGAACACTCAGATGCCGTTCCTGATCGACAGGCTGTAGAGGCGTATCGCGAGCGCTATGGTGTACAGTGACGTGAAGCCCTAAGCCGGAGATAAACAAGCTTCTGTCATCGTGGGCGCAGCAATTTACCTGTGTTTTGCGCTTCTTAGTCACAATCATCCAGCTTGCCGGGTTACTACGCACCTCCCAATGAACTTTCGGGGTGAGTAGTTAGTGACATCCATAAGAAACCATCAATATAAAAGATCCTTATTGAACGCGCATCATCAATAGAGATTGATTATAATATCTCCCGGTTCGATAGCACATGGGTGTCGGTCGGCAATTTACTAATAAACGAGAGTCAAAATGACAAACATTGTAGATATCTCAGGCAGAGAGATTCTGGATTCCAGGGGGAATCCGACCATCGTAGCCGATGTAAAACTGCAATCAGGTATCACGGGAACCGCGGCGGTTCCTTCCGGCGCTTCAACCGGCAGCCTGGAAGCTCTGGAACTTCGCGATGAAGACCCGAAGCGCTATCAGGGAAAAGGGGTGCTCAAAGCGGTTGGCCACGTCAACCATGAAATCAGGGATTTGCTGCTCGGCTTTGATGCCAGTGATCAGCGAGGCCTGGATGATAAAATGTGTGCACTTGATGGCACAGCCAGCAAGAAAAATCTCGGCGCGAATGCCATTCTTGCGGTTTCGCTAGCCGCCGCCAAAGCCTCGGCAGCGCAGCAAAACACCCGGCTATATCAATATTTTGCGAGCCTCTACGGCAATAAAAATCTGTGCATGCCTGTGCCTCAAATGAACATTATCAACGGTGGCGAGCACGCCGATAATGCGATTGATTTTCAGGAATTCATGATCCTGCCCGTCGGGGCGAACAGTTTTGCCGAGGCTATTCGATATGGCACGGAAGTGTTCCATACCTTGAAAACGGTGTTGCTGGAAAAGGGCATGAGCACCGGTATCGGTGACGAAGGAGGCTTCGCCCCTGAAGCGGATTCCAATGAAGCTGGCGTGCAACTGATCATGGAAGCAATTGATCGCGCGGGTTATACCGCAGGCAAAGATATTTACCTGGGCCTGGATGTAGCGAGCAGTGAGTTTTATCGTGATGGGCGTTATAAGTTGAGTGCTGAGAACGCCGCTTACAATGCAGACGAATTTGTTGATTACCTCGGCAAGTGGGTGGAGCAATATCCTATCCTGAGCATTGAAGATGGCATGGACGAAGGCGACTGGGATGGCTGGCAAAAGCTGACGCAGCGTTTTGGCAAGCAGATTCAGCTGACCGGAGATGACTTATTCGTAACCAACCCTGAAATCCTGAAAAAAGGTATTGAGTTGGGGGTTGGCAATTCAATTTTGATTAAATTTAATCAGATTGGTACCTTAAGCGAAACCCTGGATGCGATAAAAATGGCGCACGAAGCGGGTTATTGCGCAACCATTTCACACCGTTCCGGTGAAACAGAAGATACCACCATCGCCGATCTGGCGGTTGCAACGGGTGCCGGACAGATCAAAACCGGTTCTTTGTGTCGCTCAGAGCGCGTCGCAAAATACAACCGTTTAATGCACATAGAGCAGATGTCCGGCCTGGCTTATCCGGGGATGGATGCATTTAGCAACTTAGGGTAGAATGTTGCTAACCGGTATCGATTGACGTTATGGAAACCAGGCAGACACTCAAGTATGTGAATATTGCTTTATTGAGCACATTCCTGATACTGCAGTTCGCGCTTTGGACAGGCGACAAGAATTTATTTGATTTGTATCACCTGAATAATTCCAAAGAGCAGACGGAACTGGAAATTGTGCAACTAACCCAGCGCAATGACAAATTCCTGGCCGAAGTGCTGGATTTAAAAAATGGTGGTCAGGCCGTTGAAACATTAGCCAGGCAGGAGCTTGGTTTTATCAAGGAAGGCGAAACCTTTTACCAGGTTATCACCGAATAAAGAAAGAAAAGTTTATTGCCTCGCATCACTTTAGCAGGGAAGTGAGGAGTTTAGGCCCCGCACTATTAGGAAATGGCAGCGGGATTTTATATTTACAGGGAGAAAGGAATCATGCAATTCAAAAAATCGCTATACATCGCACTAGCCATATACACTCAAACGCTATCCGTCAGTTATACCCACGCTGCAAGTTACGGCTCAGCGACCTGGGATGAGGCAGACAACCAGATAAAGCTAAATACAGTATGTGCCAATCACACCTATGGCAGCATTTCATCCCGAAAATGCCGGGCCAAAGTATCAAAATATTTTGTCAAACAGTGCAAAGCGTATGAGAAAAAATACGCAGCGGCATCAACAAAGAACCGCGCGAAATACAAAAACGGTAAAAGCAAATACTGTTATGCCGCACGCCGCTTCAAAATTGTAGACTAGATAAGGAAACGGGGTCATTGGACTCCCCTCTTTGAACCTAAAATCCTCAGTTGACCGCTACGAGGCTTTAATAAGTATATGAATAACAATAGAAAAACAGTATTTCCCACTTTCACTCTATGGGTGAAGGACGCTACAGGGTCCAATGCCAATTTCTCGTGGGCACTCCTGTGGCGGCGCATGGCCGCGTTGTAACTACTTGAAAGGGAATGACCATTCCGCGCAGTTACGCCTTGCCCTACACCACCACAGAAGCACCCTATACCCTGCCCAACTGAGGATTCTAGGTTTA
>JAAELZ010000161.1 GCA_024226105.1 Pseudomonadota bacterium
AAGGCGTTGCATGACTCGACCTTGCAGGCAGCCCTGAATGTTGCGCGTGGTGGTTTTGTCGATAAACGTCAGGCCGCAGTGGATGCCTTGCCTGAATTTGAAGCCCTGAAGGCGCGCGCCAAAGCGATAAAGAACCATACCCTGGATAATTTGAGTGACTACCTGCTCGAGTTTGAACGAGCCGTCATTGCCAGTGGCGGGCAGGTTCACTGGGCGCAGACAACGGAACAGGCCAATCGGGCGGTACTGGAAATTTGTGCGCAGGCCAATGCCAGGCGTGTGACCAAAGGCAAATCGATGATTTCCGAGGAAATGAAGCTTAATCATGCGCTGGAGGCGGCGGGCTTTGATGTGACGGAAACCGACCTGGGCGAATATATTATCCAGCTTGCAAACGAGACGCCAAGTCATATTATCGCCCCCGCAGTACATAAAACCAAGGCCCAGGTCGAAGCATTGTTTGATGAGTTTCATGAAGCCAGGCTTCCCGCTAATCGGAGCCGTGAGCAACTGGTTTCCGAGGCGCGGGCGCGGCTGCGTGAAGCTTTTTTAAGTGCGGATGTGGGAATCACCGGATCCAACTTTTTGATAGCTGAAACCGGCTCCAGCGTGCTCGTGACCAACGAGGGAAATGGCGATCTGACTGCCAGCATCCCCGGGGTACATATCGTGACCGCGAGCATTGATAAAATCATTCCGAAACTTGAAGATCTGCCGACCTTTCTGCGCCTGCTTGGTCGCAGTGCGACGGGCCAGGAGCTAACCGCGTATACCACGTTATTCACCGGCCCAAGGCACGCAGAAGAAACAGCAGGGCCGGAGCAGTTTCACGTGATTTTGCTCGATAACGGTCGCAGTGATATTCGAAACAGCGGCTTTAGAGATGCTTTGCGATGTATTCGCTGCGGAGCCTGTATAAATCATTGCGCGGTATACGGTGCCGTGGGTGGCCATGCCTACAATGCCGTGTATCCGGGGCCGATCGGCCTGGTTATGACCCCCTTATTATATGGCCTCGATTCCTCATTGGAGACCCTGAGTGCCTGCACCATGAACGGACACTGCAAGGTCGCCTGCCCGATGAGTATTCCACTTTCCGATCTTATCCGTAAACACCGGATTGCCGCCTTTGAACAACATAAAATCAGTGCTATCGAGCAGCAGGGCCTGGCTTTGTGGAAAAAGGCAGCGCTAAAGCCGGGCTTGTACCGAAAATTGACGGGATTGAGCAGTCGAGCGATCCAGTTATTGGGGCGTTATCCTGTATTGCAGAAAATTACACCTTTTCTCGGGAACTGGAAAAAAGGCCGTACTTTGATGAAGGCCAGGGGACGGACATTTCAGTCGCTACTAAGATCAGAGCAGAAGAATGACTGATTCACGTGCCGCCATCTTGAGCAAGTTGGACAAATCTTCGAGCCAGAAGTGGGAACGCCCGGAACGCATTCAACCTGGCTTCGTGACTCAATCCGGCGAACTGTCGGAACAGCTCAAACAGAAATTGCAAGCCGTGCATGCCAGTGTAGATATCGTACCTTCAGCGGGGCGAGTTGAGCAGTCAATTGCTGACTTCCTGCAACGCCATCAAAGCCCGATGGAGGTGGGTGTGACTTCTGGAATAGACATCGACACTCTGGCAACAGATCAGGGGGTGGTGTTTTATCCCTGCGATGATTTCGCCGCGTGCCATACCGTGTTAACCCGTTCCGCGTACGGCATCGCAGAAACGGGAACCGTGGTATTACCTTCCAGCCTGCAGCACCCGACATTAGCCAATTTTCTGCCGGATAATTGCATCGTTATGCTAAACGAAGCGGATATCGTGCCCTATATGGAAGAGGCCCTGCTGAAAGTTCAAAGCTGTGATGAAGGTATGCCACGCGCACTAAATCTCATTTCGGGTCCTTCAAAAACGGCGGATATAGAGCAAACCCTGGTGTATGGTGCGCACGGTCCAATTCAGTTACACGTGATCGTAATAATTAATGGGCGATGATCCGGCGCTGATTCTGCGCGTCGCAGATGTTCTGGTTCCGGTTTTTGCTTTGGTCGCCCTGGGCTATTTTTATGCCAGGCGATTTTCAGCCGATATTCGGATCGCCAATGAGCTGAATATGCGTTTGTTCGTGCCTGCGCTGGTATTCGATTCGCTGACCCAGAAGAATTTTGATATCGCTACGCACCCATGGTTGTTGCTCGCTGGCGTGAT
>JAAELZ010000162.1 GCA_024226105.1 Pseudomonadota bacterium
GCTCATTTGGGAAGTATAGTGATACGGCATCATTACCGCCTCTACCCGCTCCTTGCCCAGCGCATCCGCCGCAATCGCAAGTGTAAGCGCTGAATCAATGCCACCGGATAAACCCAGAACCACCCCTTTAAAACCGTTTTTCTCAACGTAATCCCGTACCCCGGTTAGCAGCGCTTTATAAATACGCTCTTCAAGTGTTCCATGCGGTGCAATAGCGGCCGTCTGTGGCTGCCATTTTTCTGAAGCCTGTTCAAAAGACAACTCAATATTCAAAACTGCAGTTTCGAAAATCGGCAGGCGTGCAACGGTCTGACCCTCACAATCGACCACGTGAGAAGCCCCGTCGAAGACCAGCTCATCCTGGCCTCCGACCTGATTCACATACAGAATCGGCACACCATTCTGCTTTGCTCGCTGGCGCACCACATCCTCTTCCCGTTCAATCGCCTTATTGTGATGAAAAGGGGATGCATTGATTACCACAATAATCTGCGCACCCTCTGCGACAGATTCGCACACCGGTGCCTGCTCCCAGATATCTTCACAAATGACCAGGCCGATTTGTGCGCCTTTAAGCGCAAAAATTAACGTGTCCTGACCCGGCGTAAAGTAACGCTTTTCATCGAACACATTGTAGTTAGGCAAAAAGCGTTTTTTGTACTGCGCCACCACTTCACCGCGGTGTATCAGGCTCGCCGCGTTGTACAGCTGCCCATCTGTTGTTAAGGGGTGGCCAACGATCAGCATGGTCTCAAATTCGAGTGAACCCTGCACAATCTGCTCGAGCTGGTGCGCCACCCCGGTCATAAAATCGGCTCGCAGCAGCAAATCTTCCGGTGGATAACCCGTCAGGCAAAGTTCGGGAAAAATAATCAGGTCGGTATTGGCGTGGCAGGCATTCGCTGCTGACAGGACAAGATCAGCGTTACCCGGCAAATCACCCACACAGGGGTTGATCTGGGCCAGGGCAACAGACAGTGTATCGTTCATACTTTCAGCTTAATAGCAGCGTCGTCTTAAAATGAATAATGTCAGAGGAGCCTTTCGACGTGGCAAACCAGGTGACCCGTACCCCGGGGCAATAAATGCATTTAGATTGCCGCGCTACACTCGCAATGACGTTTGTGTTTTCACCGCCTATTTATATCGACAATGATAAACTAAGGCCCATTATATCAATATAGTTTACACGAATGTCTGAGCCTGTCTGGTATCCCCATTTAACCGTCGCGGCGATTGTCGAAAAACAGGGGCGCTTCCTGTGCGTTGAAGAGCATCCACGGCACAACAACGTTATTAATCAGCCTGCCGGCCACGTTGATCCCGATGAAACCATCCAGGCCGCCATTTGCCGTGAGGTTCTCGAGGAAACAGCTTATATTTTTCGCCCGGAATTCATCGTCGGTCTATACTATTTTCAGGGCAGCAATGGTGTCAACTACCTGCGCGTCTGCTTTGCAGGCACCACTGAAGAGCGACAACATGAGGGCCCGCTCGACCCGGACATTACTGACGTACACTGGCTGATGCTTGATGAGCTTAAACAACAGAAGTTGCGTCACCCGATTGTGCTCGAGTGCATAAATGACTACCTTGCTGGAAAATCCTACCCCTTGCAAATGATAAACGATCAACTATGAATACGGCCACACGAACAATTACCCTGCGCTCACCCGACGACTGCCACCTGCACCTGCGCGATGCTGACATGCTAAAACGCGTGGTCAATCACAGCGCCCGGGAGTTTGCGCGGGCGGTGGTTATGCCTAACCTGAAAACACCGGTAACCACGGTGGGTTTGGCACGCGACTATCGCAAACGAATCCAGGCCGCGGTCGATGCTCATTATTCCTTTGACCCGTTAATGACTTTATATCTAACCGATAATACGCAGGCAAAGGATATTACCGAGGCTGCGGCATGTGACTGGCTGGTCGGTGCAAAGCTTTATCCGGCGGGTGCTACGACAAACTCCAGTTCCGGCGTGACCTCGGTAGTCGGCCTCATGCCAATACTCGAAAAAATGGCAGAGACGGGCATGGTTTTACAGGTGCACGGCGAAGTCACCGACCCGCATATCGATATCTTTGATCGCGAAGCGGTGTTCATTGAGCAGGTCCTGAAACCTATCGTACATGAATTACCCGAACTCAGGATTGTACTCGAGCATATCACCACGCAACACGGCGTTGAATTTGTACAATCATCGGGCGACAACATTGCCGGCACACTTACCCCTCAACACCTGTTATTCAATCGCAATGAAATTTTCCGGGGTGGCATACGTCCGCACAACTACTGTCTGCCGGTATTAAAGCGCGAAACCCATCGCGCAGCACTGGCCAAAGCGGCCACCTCAGGCAGCCCTAAATTTTTTCTCGGCACTGACAGCGCTCCACACACACAAGATGCCAAAGAAACTGCCTGTGGCTGTGCGGGTTGTTATAGTGCGCATGCGGCAATGCCGATGTACACACGCCTGTTTGAGCAGTACGAAGCTCTGGACAAGCTGGAGCAGTTCTCAAGCATTGCGGGCGCCCGGTTTTATGGCCTGCCACTGAACCAGGGCCGTATCACGTTGGCAAAGGAGAATTGGCGGGTACCGGACAGTTATCCGGTGAGTAGCGGAAAAACTCTGATTCCTCTGTTTGCGGGCGAACAGATGGACTGGAAAGTGGCGTGAATTCTTGAACTTAAACTCCCAGTTGGACAAGGTATAGTGCGCTTCTGTGGGGGCCGGAAAATGGATTTTGGGGCAAGGCGTAAAGCGCACAATGGCCGCGCATTTTGTTGCAAAGCCCTTTCAAGCAGTTACAACGCGCCCATACGCCGCCACAGACGTGCCCACAGGAAAATGGCATTGGGCTCAGTAGTACCTTTCACTCTATGGGTGAAAGGAAAATATTTACCTTCTCTATGTGATTCATGCACTTATTCATCTCTCGTAACGGCCAACTGAGGATTTTAGCTTGAACTAACAGTGGAGAGAACAAATTTCCTGCAACTAGACAAGACTAACTCTTGATTGTCAATGAAATCTGTGCTGATATTGTGTGGTCAGTATAGACTATAAATACTGGCTAGTAAGTTGATGTAGTTTATTTCACAAACAGGAGTACAAAATGTCTATAGAACAAGCAAGCGAATTTTTAGAAAAAGTAAAATCCGATGAAGCACTGTTTTCTAAAATAGTGGAACTTGAGGAGGCTAGTGAGCGACGCGCTCTTGCCAAAGAGATGGGATTCTCTTTCAGTAAGGAGGAGATGCTGGCGGCCGTTGATGAAGCCAGTGATGAACTTTCAGATTCAGAGTTAGATTATATTGCAGGAGGATCAAGCGGAGGCGATGCAGTTGCTTCTACTATTGGTGCTGTTGCTGGTGCAGTCGGAGCGGCTATTTAGTAGCCTTCGATTAAAAGCAGATTTCCATTTTTCCAATGGAAATCTGCTATGTGCCGTTTGAATTCCGAGAAATTTGAAATAGTATATGAATTATCGAGAACGCGAATTCTCATCCGTTAAGAACAACATGAACATTGGAGGACATCGATCCTCTGCTCCCAGGGAAACCCTTCGAAGGATTGAGCCATATCTTAAAAAAATAGGCGTTACCCGCCTGGCCAATATAACTGGCCTGGATCAATTGGATATACCTGTTGTTGGTGTCTACCGAGCCAATGCCAAATCAATGGTTGCGGCGTCAGGCAAGGGAGTTGATCTTGATTCTGCCCTGGTTTCTGGTGCAATGGAAGCCATTGAGATTCAAGTGGCTGAAGATGCTAAGTTAAATGTCATCGAAGCTAGTTATGAAGAACTCAATAAAAATTACAATATGCC
>JAAELZ010000163.1 GCA_024226105.1 Pseudomonadota bacterium
CTATGCTGCGGCACCTGCGACAAAGTTACCCTCATTTCCAAACGGATTACTCCCGCCTGGCGACACTCGAACTGAGCCTGCAACTGGAGCAGGAAGCCTTCGTGGCAGCAAAGCGCTTACACAATCAGGCCGACAATGCCAGTCGAGGCCAGCAGCTGAAATGGCTTGGCTCAATGTCAGAGGTCATTTACGGCTGTGGTTTGATTTCTGAACGGGAACGGACGGCAATCACTACGCTGCTGGAATCACAGCAAAAATCATCTGTTTCGCTGGAACGATATCGCGATGACCTGCACTACCTGAATAGATTACCGGGCTGGGCGGGGAATTGGCTGAAATTTCATTTCAGGGAGGCCTCTGTAAAGCTGTCAGAAATTGAGGCCCTGTCGGGACGGTTTATCCCGGATCGTCTGCGCAGCAGCCCCCTGTTGACCTACAGCCTCATTCTGGATAGCCTTCTAAAAGATGCCAACACCTTGTCAGGAGTTCAGCACCAATTGTTTGGCAAGCCGATTGGAGCTGGGTTACAGCCGCTGAACCCCGGCCTGGCAAGGGGAGTTCTCCGCCTGCCGGAAAACGGACAAATTTTAAATCAGGAAAACAGCATAGTCCTGTTACCAGAGACCACCGCTGAACTGCCCCCGGTGGCTGGAATACTGACCCTGGGAGAGGGGAATGCCTTGTCTCATGTGCAACTGCTCGCGGCTAATCTTGGTATTCCCAATGTGGTTATCGTACCGAGTCTTCAGCCGCTTCTTGAGGCAAAAAAGGGTCATACCGTGGTGCTGGCAGTCACTTCCGGCGGAATTGTTAGGCTCGAAGAGGATAACCGGGCATGGCACGAATACTTCAGCCGGCAGATCACACCCACTGAGGGAACAATTAACCCTGACATGAGCAAACTGGATCTTCAAAAGGGTGCATTGGTGTCATTGGCAGACCTGCGCGCTGATAATGCCGGGCGAATTTCCGGGCCCAAAGCTGCAAATCTGGGTGAGTTAAAGCACCACTTTCCGCAGGCAGTGACTTCCGGCTTGCTGGTTCCATTTGCTGTGTTTCGGGAATTTCTACAGCAACCGTATGCGGAAACGGGTCTGACGGTGTTTGAATGGATGCAATCTGAATATCGTCGAATTAGTGCCCTGGAAAAGTCACAACAGGCAGAGGAGAACAGGCATTTTCTCGAACAGCTGCGCTACTGGATTCTAAATACCGAGCCGGGCGGGGTTTTTCGTCAAAAACTGTCAAGGCGTTTGGCGGAAACATTTGGTGAACAAGGCAGTTACGCAGTCTTCGTCCGTAGTGATACCAACGTAGAGGATCTGCCCGGGTTCACCGGCGCCGGGTTGAACCTGACTGTTCCCAACGTGAGCGGGTTTGAGAATATCCTACAGGCCATCCAGCGCGTATGGGCATCACCGTTCTCTGAGCGGGCATTTGCCTGGCGGCAAAACCGTATGAGCCATCCCGAGCATGTATATCCTTCCGTGTTATTGATGAAAAGTGTGGGGGTTGACAAATCTGGCGTAATGCTGACGCTGGACACGCAAACCGATAGCCGAAAGTGGTTGACGGTTGCGGCCAACCATGGGGTAGGTGGTGCGGTACAGGGGCAGGCGGCAGAAGAGTTGTTGATCGACCCGGTGAGCGAAAATATACGCTTGCTGGCAGATGCCACTGCCGCAAAAAAGAGGGTGTTGGCCTTAAAGGGTGGCCTGGTGAAGGTGCAGATTGAGGCCGATGGCCAGGTACTCAGCGCTGAGGAGATAAGCAAGTTGATCAAGTTGTCCAATGATCTGGCCGAGAAATTTCCTCAGCGGGATGATCTTGGTAATCTGACTGCAGCAGATGTGGAATTCGGTTTTAAAAACGGGCAACTGGTCTTGTTTCAGGTTCGGCCTTATCTGCAAAACAGACGTGTTAAAAAAACTCACTTTCTGAACCAGCTTGACCTTGGCTTGCATAAAACAGGAAGTATCAATGTCGATTTGAACGCTGTACCGGGGTTTGCTCAAGATGATTAGTTTTCGGCTTATCGCCTTGCTGCTGGGGACCGTGTCCCAAACTATTATGGCCTATCCTCTGGACGGAACCGACTATACCGGCATACAGCGCCTGGAGGGCTACCGCCTGGGGCAGCAGGGTATCGCGCGATCAGGTAAGTTGCCGTCCGGCGCCCTTCTGGAGAAGAGCCAGGTGCAGCCACAACTGGAGAA
>JAAELZ010000164.1 GCA_024226105.1 Pseudomonadota bacterium
ACTACCGACGATGGAAATATCCAGTTTTAAATCAAGCTGTTCGGTATTCAGATCAACCAGGCCTCCGCCCGATACGCGTATTGCCGGTGCCAGCAGCTTGATATTGCTAATGGCCATCACACCCCGGGTAATCTTTATATCGCTGCCGAATTCTGAAAACTCGGTTTTGTCGCCCAATTCAGCGCTTAAACCCAGATCTTTCCCGCTTAACTGCTTGACCATGGCTTCCGCTTTAATCAATGACCCTTGCAGGTCGACACCGCGAATCGCGCCATCATTGAGCTTGATGTCTATATCGCCATCTAAGTTAGAAATCACCTCTTTTTCGTTCATCCCCCTGCTCGTTATATTGGCCATTACCGTGCCAACCCCCTCGAGGCGATCACTAATTTGCATGGCCTGAAGAAAAGAACCCATATTCAGGCTCAGCAGTTCTGAATCTATTTCAACGATGGGAGCATCACCTGAGACATCATAAACCACTGAATTTACGGTCTCGCCACCATAAACACGGGCGCTCAACGGCGATATTTCAATTCGATCAGCTTCCGTATCAACCTTCACCAGCACGTCATTTGACAACAGATCTGATACGCGCAGTTCGCCAATTTTAATCTGGCCTTTGGCATCCAGCCCCTTTAGTTCGGCAAAAGGCAGCGCGGTTACACCAGCCGTACTCTGAGCGCTCACCTGTGTTGCCGGAGCAACCTCAGTCGAAGCCACACCATCCTGAACGGCCGCGTCAACCGTAGCGGGTTTGTCTACCGGGCCTGTTTCCGGTTTCCCTTCACTCAAATAGTCATCTACATTAATTTGATCAAGGTTGACATCAAAGCGATACGCCGGTTTTTCAAAATCCTGCATTGAAAATTCGCCCGTGAGAGTCGACTGATCAAGCGTAAGCGCGAGGTTTGAAACCTCCACACCTGATAACCCACCGTTGAAATCCGTTTCCAGCAAAAGCGATTGCATTGCCTGTTCTGGCATATCAGACAGCACATCCAGCCCCAGTTTTGTCACCAGAACATCCGGGTTAAACTGGTTCGATACCAGGTGCCCGCGCGCCTGTACATTCCCCATCAACTGACTGGCCTCAAGCTGCACATTCAGTACCGCATCATCCAGTTTAAGCACCTGTTCAGGAGCAACTAACGTTTCTTTATTCAGATCAAGCAACAAACCCTTACCCGCCAGCGCAACAGGCAGATCATTATATTTGGAATCGAATGCATGTGCCGCTACCGACAGCGTGTTGCTGTTTATATCAAAACGCACATCATCCAGCTCGCCATCAACTGGAAACTGTTGGTACTGCCCCGAAAAGGTGAGTTTTCCAAGTGCCGCTAATTGTGATTCAAGCCCATAACTGAGCGTGTCGATATTCAGTTTGGCGGTGCCCTCTTCATTGGAGCCCTCTACCTGGAAATCCACAACCGCAAGCTCGCCATCGGCCAGGGAAAAGGTCAGCATAGCCAGATCAAGCCCGGCCTGTATCTTGTCCATGTTTAACCGGGTGACAAGATTTTCAAGCTGTAGGCCATCCATTGCTTCATTAAGTAATAGCGCGCCTTTTAATGATAGTTGCGCATCTGCCGGTAGCCCGGTTCCACTCACGCCTGATTTCAAATCAAAATCAACCGGCAGGCCCGGCTCAATTGTCCCGGTGCTGAGATTAAAATCACTTAGCTGATAACTTTGGCCCGCCGCCTGATCATTCCAGCCAATTTCACCCTGGCTAATATCCACGCCCTGAACCACCAACCCACCAAGCATCGCACCCGCAGCCTGTTCCGGTTTTTCGATTTTAGGCGCATCCGCAGCCCCCTTTTCGCTCAGATCATCCCAATTACTTACACCCTGCGCATCGACAGACAGATTGATTTTGGGTGATTGCAAATCGATTTTGCCAATTTCCAGTTGCTTGCTAAGTAAAGGTAACACCTTCAGCTGTACATCAACCCGCGTCGCTTCGATCATATTCTCAGGCGCAAACCCTTCTCGATTACTCAATGAAAAATCATTCAAGGTAACCCCGACCCAGGGATAAAATTGCCAGGAGATATCGCCACCCAATGTAAGTTTCCGCCCGGTTAGCGATTCTACTTTTTGAGATATTTGCGGCTTATACTCGTTCGGATCAACCTTTGCCACCAGAAATATCGCACCGCCAACGGCAATAACCACCAGAAACAATACCAGCCATAACAACCATTTAATCAATTTCATTCTCTATTTCTTAACCTGTTATTAAATTATTTATCGCCCGATACTACGTTCTGCTAATCGGGCATCTCAGCCAGTACGCCGGTGATAAGCTCTATCCCAGCATCCGGTGCCCGGCATCGCTCTGCAAGGCTTCTACGCCAAAATTTAGCATTAGGCTGGCCTTTATACAAACCCATAAGTGGCGCAACCATGTGTTTTAACCAGACACCCTCTCGCAATTGCTGTTCAATATAATCGCAATAGGCCAACACTATCTCACTTCTCGACTGAAATGGCGCTGAATTTTCACCATACAGGCGATGCACTTTTGACAACAACCAGGGGTTATCGATTGGCGCACGGCCCATCATCACACCTTTAACGTGCTGCAAATGCGCTTGTGCCTCATCCAGTGTATTAATCCCGCCGTTTATACAAATATCAAGATCCGGGTGCCTTGCCGCCAGTGCATACACCAGTTCATAGTCCAGCGGCGGAATGCTGCGGTTATCTTTGGGGCTCAGGCCCTTGAGCCAGGCCTTGCGCGCATGCACGATAAACTCCCTGCATCCGGCCTGCGCAACACAGCTGACAAACGCCTGCAAAGAAGATCTAGCATCCTGATCATCAATGCCGATACGATTTTTGACCGTCACCGGAATCGCCACGGCCTCAATCATCGCACTGACACACTCGGCAACCAACGGTGGCTCGGCCATTAAACAGGCTCCAAAGCGGCCCGCCTGTACCCGGTCACTCGGGCAGCCAACATTGAGGTTCACCTCATCGTAGCCATAATCCTCGGCTATTTTGGCTGCCTGCGCAAGCTGGACGGGGTCTGAGCCCCCCAACTGAATGGCGACAGGATGCTCACACTCGTTAAACCCCAGAAAACGCTCTCGATCACCAAATAATATTGCCCCGCAATGAATCATTTCGCTATACAGCCGAATATGCGGCGAAAACAGCCTGAAAAACACACGACAATGCCGATCGGTAATGTCCAGCATAGGCGCGATTGAAAGTGTGTACATCAGGAAATTAGTGGCGTAACGGTTGGCAGCAGATATTAACCAGGGATTATAACCTGAGCGGGGCCGTATGGCGGCATCAGACCTGTCCGGCCTGAGAAAAGTTCCACAGTATGAATGTAAGCTAAACGCAGGGAATTTGTAGCAGCTTGTGCTAGGAATTGATTTGCTAACTCCTTAAAATACGGTTTGTTCCACGAGCCCTGCTAAGAAATGTCATTGTGTGTGAAACCCCACAGAAGCGTTATAGACGAATAGAGTATAGTTACCAACAAATTTTCAAAAATGGAAAGAGGTTTTAAATGAAAGCATCATTAGCCCGGGGTAATAAAGGCAGCGTGTATAGCCGCCTGATTCTACTTTTACTATTGCTATCGCCCGTCACACAGGCTTCGGGGGCACTAAAACCCTTTAAAGTAACTTACGAAGTGGACTACAGCATCGCCAGTGGTGTGATGACCCTTTCGCTCGGCCAAAACGGTTCAGGAAGTTATACACTGGATTCGATTACTGAAGCAAAGGGCGCGGCAAGGTTGATCATCGGAAAACCCATCAATGAGCATGCAACCTTCGAAATTGACGGGGGTTCCGTCAAAGCCACGGGTTATAAGCTCGATGATGGCAGCAAAAAGAATAAAAAAGACATACAGATCAACTATAACTGGTCAACCTCCAAAGCCGCACTGCAATCTGAAGACGGCGCCGAAACAAAACCGCTGGACAGTAACACCATGGATCAACTGGTGATGCAGGCCGCCGCAATCCTTGAAGTTAAATCCGGCAACCGGCAGTTCTCCTTCAAACAAATCAAGCCCGGCCGTGGCGTTTCATCCTATATTTATAAATACCTCGGTGAAGAAACCCTTAAAACCGATATCGGTGAATTGAAGACAGTGAAATATAGCCGCACCAAAGAAGGCGCCAGTAAAACAACTCATTTCTGGTTCGCGGTCGACCACAACTTTACACCCGTACAACTACATCGTATCAAGAAAAACGCGACCGTATTCACCGCAAAACTGATCTCACTGGAGCTTTAACCCCTAATCCTCAGCTGGACAGGGTATAGAGTGCTTGTTCATCTCTCGTAGCGGTCAACTGAGGATTTCTGGTTTAAACAGGCTCGAGAAAGCTTCCAATAATATACCCGCAATATACCGTGAAACGAGTTTTAGAAAAGCCAGAAAAACAAAGAGACTGCCGCAATTTCATTCTGTTTCATTTCAGCTCTAATCAGTTTATCATGTAACTATATCTTCACTTAAACAGGCCTGGGGGAGTAGACATTAAAAATATTCTGCTTATAAGCATATTGCTCTGCTGCTTTAGCAACGCGGCGGCCTGCTACGATAAAAAGCAGGCTAAAGTAGAACGCTATGATAAATGCCTGGAACGTGCAGAGCAAGGCCACGCTGATGCGCAGTATC
>JAAELZ010000165.1 GCA_024226105.1 Pseudomonadota bacterium
AATCCACACATCATGCCCGGCGGGATAGGAACAATAGACCAGAAACTGGCCCAGGGCCTGCGTTGCACGAATCGTGCCACGGGCCTCAACATGAATGCGTCACACAACGAAATTTATTTTAACCTGGGCCTGGATCGGGTCCACTATGTTCCACAGAGACAGTTACTGTATTTTCCACAATCCAGTTATTTCCCTATTCTAAGCACGCTTGAATCGGTATATGCCGGCCTCCAGACCCGACTGGAAATCGAGCAATTGTTTCTGGATAATCATGGTTACTACAAAGGGGCGCAACGCATTTTTATGTCGGCTGAAACGGCCAGCGCCGTTTTGGTAGCCTTACGTTTAAATGGCATCAAAATAAGTATCGCCAGTGATTGAGCATGCCCTGGGGTAAAGGCTCCATCAGTAGTGAAATGGCGACCGGCCTGCGCTGTCAGGACCGCCAGACCGGGCTCGGCAGTAAGGCCACCCATACCCACATTTTTTATAACCTGGGCATGGATCGCGTGCACTATATCCCGCAAAACCGGACACTGCATTTCGTAAACTCTGAGCATTTTAAGGTTCTGGATATAATCAAAACCGTCTATAAAGGTCTTGGTAAAAAACCCGACATAAAGCAATTATTCCTGGATGAACACGGCTACTACAAAGGCGCCCTGCTTTTATCAATGTCGCCCGCTGAAACGAGCGCGATATTGACGGCATTGAGATTAAAAAGCATTAAAATAAGCATTGCCAGAGATTAAGTCTTTACAGTATTTCGCGCTAACCCTTAACACCACACGCACCATGAGCATCGTAGCTGAATACATCAAACTTGCTGAAACCGTCGCGAGTCAAATTGAGTTACCAAAGGTAAGCCGACTGTATCTTCCCGACCTGGAAGAAACACCTGAGATCAGGGATGAGTTCGGCCTGCTTTTTCTTGAAAGCGGGACGGTTGCGCCATTTTATGCCAGCTTACCCGGTGCGCTGGGTTCACTGTGGGAAACCTTTCCGGCAGATACCAGCATCGAGCTCGAGTTGCTCGACCTGATCAGCTTGTTTACAGACCGGGACCTGGCCAATAAAGCCATCGCGCTGGGCGCATTCAATGCCATGAGCCAATTCTTAATGGCGCGTGCCGGTTTATTACCACTTCGCGAAGAGGCGGGTGTCAACATGGGCTCCGGCAAACCCCGTGCGGGTGAACGTATTGGAATGGTTGGCTATTTCTGCCCGCTGATCGACAAATTACTTGCCAAAGATGTAGAGATACTGGTGCTGGAACGACAGCCGGAG
>JAAELZ010000166.1 GCA_024226105.1 Pseudomonadota bacterium
ATGCTCATTCCGCACCCCATCCTGTTCAGTCGCACTGTCCACATCCCCCTGTTCCTTGGCAGCCTGAGTCTCGGACTGGCATGGTTACTGCAGATCAAGCTGCTGTTTGTCGTTGCCATGTTGTTGCTGGGATTTTCTTTCAGTGTTTTTATCGTCGTCGCAACGGATCGGTTATTGCGTTCAGCGAGCAGGCATGTGACGCGCAGCATGATGCTAGTGGCACTACTGGCATTATTTATTACCGCCAGCCTTGGCCTCTACCTTGCCGCGGCTTACGCCTGGCAGCCTTTTCCACTGGCACGAAATCTCACGGATTTGCATCTAAGCTGGGGGCTTACCGGCTGGGTATTAATGCTGATCATAGCGGTTGCCTACCAGGTCATTCCCATGTTTCAGATAACGGACAATTACCCTGTTCTACATCAAAGCTGGGTAGGCCGGCTTATCTTTGCGAGCTTGCTCGGCATCAGCCTGCACTACATCGTGCCAGTGCCGTTCCTAAAACCTGTTTTTTTAACGCTGCTTGGGTGCTGCATAATCCTTTTTTCACTAACCACCTTATGGTTGCTACATAATCGACGACGCCAATTACCGGACACGACCTTAAATTTCTGGCGACTTGCCATGGTAAGCCTGATATTACTGGCATTGCTAGGAGCGTTGTCAACGCTGCCAAATTTCAATTTGCCGATATTGCTGCTCGGCGTATTAATGGTTTACGGCTTTGCCATGACCACGATAAATGGCATGATGTACAAAATCTTTCCATTCATCATCTGGTTACACCTTAGTGCTCGTAATAAAATTCTACGCGACAGCGGCGAAAGAAGTTCGCAGATAAAAGTGCCGCACATGCGTAAGATCATTCCGGAAAAGGCGGGGCTGACGCAGTTTCGTCTTCACCTGATCACACTGGTATTGCTGATGCTGGCTTGTGTATGGCCACAGTGGTTTTTTTATCCAGCGGCGCTACTATTTGCTGTTGAACAGGCTTTTTTGCTCACTAATTTACTCAAGGCAGCTCACTTATACAAAACAAAAAGTGCCGAGCTTTTGGTGGTAACTCAAAATCCTGTTGACCCCGTCTAATTAGTGTACTATTTGCGCCGTGGAGGAATAACATGAATACTTACCAGGATATTTTGCTCGGCGAAATTGAACAATCGGTTCTGACAATCAGCTTGAACCGGCCTGAATTTCACAACGCTTTGTGCAACAATTTACTGAAAGAGCTAGCACAGGCCCTGGATGCCGCCAGCTCCAATGCTGATATTAAGTGCGTGGTGATTAGCGGCTCAGAAAAGGTTTTTGCTGCCGGGGCCGACATTAAAGAAATGGCGAAACTCGATGCCATTGGTGTGCTACAGGATACGCGCCCCCAATATTGGGACACACTGCGCAAATTCAAAAAGCCCATCATTGCGGCTGTAAATGGTTACGCACTGGGCGGCGGTTGCGAACTGGCCTGCCATGCTGACATTATCATCGCAGGCAGCAATGCGAAATTTGGTCAACCCGAGATTAACCTGGGCATTATGCCCGGTGCGGGCGGCACTCAACGGCTCATCCGAACAGTGGGAAAATCGCTGGCAATGAAAATGGTGTTGGCAGGCGAGGTTATTGATGCCGAAACGGCTTTGCAATCCGGCCTGATAGCAGAAATAACGCAGCCGGAAGCAACCCTTGAACGCGCTACAAAGCTTGCACAACAAATTGCCGGAAAATCGGCCATTGCAATACAGCTCGCCAAACAGGCCCTGCTGGAAAGCTTTGAAACTCCGCTGGAAACAGGGCTCAGCCTGGAGCGAAAAGCATTTACCATCCTGGCTGCCAGCGAGGACCGGCAGGAAGGTATTCAAGCCTTTATGGAGAAACGGAAAGCGGTATTTAAAGATGTGTGAATATGGCCAATTCGTCAACCCGCCAGACACCCTGACTTGTCAATAAACAGAGTAGCGCGGACTGTTTATAGATTATCAGGGGCGAACACAGGTTTTGTGCCCGACAGACACAACGCTCTAATAATGCCTTGAGGAAAGCAGAATTATGCAATATAATTCACTTATCAGACTGCTTAAAATAAATCTCGGTACTATAGTTCCAACACTAAAAGGGTAGTTTGCCGACAGCACTGAGCAAGGCTACTCATACAAATTAATGAAGCACACGTCGTCACCCCCGACTTTTCATACAACTGGTTTTCTTCGCCAGAAGGGGTTCCGACGAGCACATAATACGCCTTTCGCACAAGAAATATTATGAGCACCCAGCAGCGAGTCGACGCACTCCTCACTCGCATGCATGCGAAGCCAAGTTATCCTACGCAGGGCGCGGTACTGTTCGTTAACCTCACTAAGCGCACTCATAAAAAGGCGTACCTGCCCGAAAACGTGTTGAGAACATTTTTAGGCGGTCGTGGTGCCAATATGTTTTTACTCTATAACCTGCTTTCAGAAGGCGGGGAATCGCCTTTGGACAGCGAAGTACCTCTTATTTTTGGTAGTGGCGTGTTCACGGGTTATCTACAATCAGCGACCCGTGGGAACGTTAGCAGCCTCTCCCCTGAAAGCGATGCCCTGCTGGACAGCAATGCCGGAGACTACTTTCCGGCATTCATGAAACATCATGGTTACGACCACATTGTTCTGTACGGAAAAAATGCACAATGGACACTGTTAAAAATCACCTTTGAGCAAGTCGAATTTTTTGATGCCACGCCCTATCTGGGCCTGGACAATATCGATACGACCGCCGCCATAGAAAAAGATTTCAATTGTACCGAACGCAAGGATATGGCCCTGGCCCGCATTACATCAGCAGGTGAAAACAAGGTTTTAAGTGCCGGCATTATGGGCGGAAATAAAGCACTGTGGGCGCGTGGCGGGCCCGGCGCTAAAATGGGTTCTCTCAAGCTTAAGGCGATTTTGATAAGCGGAAAACCCGATAAGGTCGCTGTACCTGAAGATTTCAGATCAGGGGCCATCACCATTATTCGCCGCGTGATCAACACCAGCGTGATTCGTAATGCCTTAAAAACCATCGGTACGCCCTTTTTATATAAACCTAGCCGAATGCTTGGCGCGATGGGTGCGCTGAACAACCAGGAAAACACCTGGGTTGAAACCCTGGACGCCGATAATTTTGACGCCTATCGTACCGGTATGGATGGTTGCTACAAATGCCCGGTAAAATGTCGCCCGCTCAACGATATGACCCCTGGAGCAAAAGGCGGGTTTGGTGCCCACGCCATGAAAGGCGTCAAAGGCAATACCAGCTACGACACCTCACAAGCCGATGTCGAACACGATCACGGGGCCGTCTACAATGGGATTCATAATGATGGGAAGTTTGATCGTTATGATAAAGGGGACGGACCGGAATATGTCACGGTAGGCAAACTTGGCCCCAACGTCGGCTTAAAGGAACCGGAGCAGATTCTACGCCTCAACAACATTCTCAATGATCTTGGCCTGGATTCAGCGAGCACCGGCAGCGCCATTGGCTGGGCCATGGAACTCTACCAGAGAGGCATCATAGACCAGCAAACTACGGGGGGCCTGGACCTTTCCTGGGGTAATTACGACAGCGTAGAAAAACTGCTCTTTCAAATCGCCAGACGTGAAGGCTTTGGTGATGTGGTGGCCGACTCCAGCCAGGCGGTCGCCACAGGCAAATACCCGGAAGAAGCCCTGGACTACCGCATGGCCGTCAAGGGTCTGTTTCAATCTGATCCGCACGATAGCAGGATTCTCAAAGCATTCGCGCTGGGGCTTGCGGTGGCAACCCGCGGCATGGATCACCTGCGTAACCGCGTCACCCTGGAGATCAATGCCCGTATCAACGATGACGCTGAATTCAAAACCAGGCTCTACGGCGGTTATGTATCTGCTGAACCCAACAAATATGAAGGCAAGGAAGTAGCCGTAAGGCGTTGTGAGGACACCTTTGCGGTGGGTGATTCAGTCGGCATGTGTCGATTTACCACGAAGTTATTCAACTCTCCGAGCCTGGCCAGTGTAGAGGAATTTTCTCAACAATTAAAGACCCTGACCGGGATCGAAATGGACAGCGATGAACTGCTTGATTGCGGGCGAAATGTGATCGCACTTGAACGTATGATAAATGCCTGGCGGGGCCTTACATCCGCGGATGACACCCTGCCACAACGCTGGTTCATTGAGCCCGGTAACGCAGGACCCTTCAGGGGGGAAAAGATCGATGAAGCGGAATTTGAGACGATGAAAAAACGATTTTATGACATCTCCGGCTTTGAGCCGGATGGGCTACCCAACAATAAGTGGTGGCAATCTCTGTCAGAGGTGCTGACCGGATACAGCCTTAAAGTCAACCTGCCCGGATTGGCCGGGCTTGAGCGAAAGAGCCTGGTTATTAATCATCCCATCGAAAACTTAAAGGCGTTACGGTGTCACCTGAAGGCCCAACTGCCCCGGGCCGCAACTTCCATAGACGATCTAAGCCTGGGTTTTGCGATCAACAACGAACTTGTGGTGGGGTCGGAAAAGGAGGCCCGCCTTAATAACGGGGATGAGGTGACGCTGATGCCGATGATATCGGGCGGCTAAGACTGATGTTGTTCAACAATTCGTGCAAAACGCGCTTTTTTCGCATCGAGATTCAGCAACTCGTGAGGGCCGCGAACTGAGCATCCCCATTAATTTGATTTTGTAAAGGCTAGTTGCTATGCTGGTCACGTTTAACCAAAAGAGAGAGGAGTAATATGTCAAAAAATAATAGTAAAGTGATTTCACGTCGTGGGTTTTTACAAGGCTCTGCGATGGCCATTGGGGCCACAACCGTCGGCGGACTTATGCCGACAAGTTTTGCCATTGG
>JAAELZ010000167.1 GCA_024226105.1 Pseudomonadota bacterium
ATTTGCCGGCGGGCAGGGGCCTTGAAATTTGCGACAGCCATGAGTTTCGCGAAATCGCAGGTCGCGTGCGGGATGGTCTGCAGGAAGGGCATGCGGATGACTGAAAAGTCATCTCTTAGTCAAAAAATTTGGGGCGGAACCGCCGGCCCGGTAACCGTGCTGGTGCTGCTGATAATGATTATCTGGTACGCCGGTGCGGTGTATTTGAACAGCCCTTTATTGATCGATCGATACAAGAAAAATAACCCGGACTGGACGATGTCTGAACTGGTTCAGGATGCCTGGGCCATGGATCGCCCGGTATTGCCTTCGCCGCACCAGGTAGGGGCCGAGCTGAAAAAAACCATCTGGGATAAAAAAGTCACCTCAAAACGCAGCCTGGTGTATCACGCGGGTGTGACGATGTCTTCGGCGATGCTGGGTTTCGCGCTGGGTACGTTATTGGGTATTTTGCTGGCGATTGGCATTGTGCACGTGGCAACGCTGGAGCGTAGCCTGATGCCCTGGGTGATTGCCTCGCAAACCATCCCCATTCTGGCTATCGCGCCGATGATTATCGTGGTTCTCGGTGCAATCGGTATTACCGGCCTGTTCCCCAAAGCCATCATATCAACTTATTTGTGTTTCTTTCCGGTTACGGTCGGCATGGTCAAAGGCCTGCGTTCGCCGAACAGGATGTTGATGGATTTGATGTATTCGTATCACGCTTCCCGGGCCCAGGTATTCTGGAAATTGCGTTTGCCCGCTTCCATTCCGTATTTGTTCAGCAGCCTTAAAATTGCGGTCGCCCTGAGCCTGGTGGGTGCAATTGTGGCTGAACTGCCGACGGGGGCGCAGGCGGGGCTGGGTTCACGCCTGTTATCGGGTTCTTATTATGGGCAAACCAGCCTGATCTGGGCGGCATTGATTACCGCATCGGTGATTTCAGCAACGCTGGTCGCCCTGGTCGGGCGCATGGAAAAATTGACGGTCAGGCATATGGGGCTTCAGGTATGAGCTCGCTGATATGAACAGGCGGCTTTCAATCAGCAGCATGCTGGCTTTGGTTCCGGGTGGTTTGGCGCTTATCCTGATGATCTTAAGTCAGGACGGCCCGGCGGCGCATGTGCGCGTTGTGACCGGCATCGTCTTATTGTGCCTGGTTGCGATCTGGTCTTTGCCGTTATTTCGTAAGGGCTGGCTGGCCGGTTTGATGTGCTGCGGGGGGGTGGCCTTCGGTGGCTGGACGGTTTTGTTTGACGTGCACCACCTGGCCGAAGATCAAGCAGCGGAAATAGCGATCTGGGTATTTGTACTGGGCCTGGGGTTTCTGGCCTGGCGGGGG
>JAAELZ010000168.1 GCA_024226105.1 Pseudomonadota bacterium
ACCGCCTGCGGCTCTTTTACCTTGATGATCATCTCTGCTTTTGCAAAGATTTCCTCTGGTGTTGCGATAATGGTTGCGCCGGCCTGATGATAATCATCGTCGCTAGCACCGATACCGACACCGGCATTGGTCTGCACCAGCACATCGTGCCCGTGATGCACCATCTCGCGAACGCTGGCGGGGGTCATCCCGACGCGATATTCGTGGTTTTTAATCTCTTTTGGGACACCGATCAACATATCTATAATCTCTTAAGTCTTGCCAATTTGGCGGTTAGTATGAACGCGCTATGCGGAGGGTGAATGTAGGAATTTGGCGATGATTTATATAGTACCAGCGCATGGCAATTTATAATGCCAGATAGGATAGTGAGCTGACACTTGCCCCCTTGATACCGTTTCGGGTATCAATACCATCTACCACAGGGTTCCGTATGAATACCTCATCGCGGTGTATGATTTATCTATATAGTACAGGCCAACACCCGGCATAAAGTATTCTACAGAAAAGCAATGACCACCACTCCCGAGCCGAACATAAAACTTGGCATTAGCTACTCCTTTATATCGCTGGTCCTGCTTGGGTTTATGCCGGTAATTTCTAACAGCCGCCCCGGGGAGCTGAATGCACTTAACTTCGCGCTGTATCTATCTGTCTGGCAGCTAATCTGCTCTTTACCCCTGGTATTTGCAGAATTACGCCTGAAAAGCCCCGGCATTTTTACCGCCAACCTGCCCGAAAATACTCAGAAAAGAACCATCATCATTATTATGCTGACGGGTCTCATTTTTGGTATTTCAACCTATGTATATGTGCTCTCGGTCGAAAAAGCAGGAACGGTAAGTGCTGCGATCGCCATCCAGGCCTATCCATTATTCGCCATTTTGTGGGAAACAATTTTCCTGAATCGACGCAAGAGTGCCCTGGAACTCGCATTCACCGTACTGCTTATCATCTCACTCTACTATCTCGCCACGGGTGGTACCTGGGAGATTAAGGGAATTTCACCCTGGTTTGTTTTTGCGCTGGGATTACCCCTTCTGTGGAGCATCGCGCACGTCATTGTGAAGGAGGTACTCGACAAAACCCCCATCACCCCCGCACAGGTTACTTTTTTCAGGGTGCTGATTTCCTCTTTTGTTTTGTTTTTTATCGCGCTACTGATAAACGGCCCGGAAAGTGTGTTTGCAGGTTTTGGAAATTCTGTCTTCCAGCAATTTGCACTGCTGATGGGCTTCGTTTATTACCTGGAACTAATAGCCTGGTTTTACGCGGTCAAGCATGTGGATGTATCGGTCGCGAGCTCAATTACAACGCCCTGGCCCGCAGTAACCATGGTGCTTGCCGTTATATTTCTGCAAGAAAAAATAGCGGCTTATCAGGTATTCTCAATGCTGCTGGTCGCTATCAGCATTTACGGCCTTTTATACGCCGGAAAAATAAAACGGGCGGCCCGGCATAGTGCAAAGCTTAACGAAGGCTTCTGAAGGGGCCAATCCATTCATGCAAACCCCGGTAAACGCTCCAACCCAAACGGCTTCAGCATCACCGGCACTTCGTCCTCTGCAATAAGTTCCGCCATCAGGCTTCCCAGGGCAGGCGCCAGGGTAATCCCACTGTGAGTGGCAATAACAAATACCCCTTCCGCGCCCGGCAACGCACCCGCAATCGATTTACCGTCTTCCGGATACGCGCGTATCCCAACAGACAAAGCACAATCATCAAGACATTCGGGGCCCACGAAGCCCGGCACCAAATCTTGCAAACGTTGTAGCAGGCCTCTGGCCAGGGAGCGCAAATGTCCGGGTGAGTGATCTTCCAGCACCTGCCCGTCTGTATCGTCCGAGGCCAGACGCAAGCCTCCACCCTGCTCAGGAAAAACATGGAACTCGCCACCGCTGTCGGTATACACCAGGTGCCTCACCAATCCCGCTTCTACTTCCGGGGTAGACACCAGAAAGCCGGGCACTTTGTTTACCGGAAAGCGTGTGGCAAACCCATCGTATCCCGTGAGTTTGCCTAGAACTTCGGGCGTATCCGGCCCCGCTGCCAGCAGGATACGCGAGGTTTCGATCATGCCCTGATCCGTTTTAAGCCCTCTGACATTGCCTTCATCATCGGCATCAATTTCCAGGGCAGAACAGTTTTCCAATACCTGCCCGCCCATTTGCCTGAGTTGATCTACCATAAAGCGCGCGAACTTCGGTGCATCAAGGCTTTTATCACTCGGCGTCAGCAGGCCTTCGGTATCATCCGCAAAGACCATATTCGGTTCCAGCGCCTCTAGTTCGGCCAGCTCCAGCCACCTACAGGGGTAACCGAGCCCTTCAAGCACTCGCGCCTGATCCTGCATCACCGTATATGACGCCTTATCCGAGCGTCGCACTGTGCCGATCGCACCCGTACCACCCAACCCCAGTTTATCGGCACCAAACTCTTTGGCCAGCATCTCATACATCTGAACCCCCTTAGCGTTCAGCTGATGATAAGCCACGTCCGAGGTTTTGGTGGACGCGTTAATCCAGCTAAAGTTGCGGGCAGTAGTACCCCCGCCAATCGCCTGCTTCTCTACAAGGCTGACCGATAGCCCTTTTTTTTCCAGATACCAGGCAGCGGTACAGCCTATTATGCCGCCGCCAACCACCACTACATCAACTGCCATACCAGGCTCCGTAATATTTTGTTCTAAGGATACCGCCATACTATACCCCACCAGGAGGTTTTGTTTTCGCCCCTATTTGCTTTCAAAAACAGGAACTCTCTGCACTCTGTCAAATGACATACTCACGAAATCGGGAAATGGCGTTTTAACTGGCCGTGTCCAATATTAAATCACTACAGCCCATCTGACCAGATAGACCAGACATGTAACTGGTATTGACAATATCTGCAGACTGGCCCAACGACGCCGCAGAAACCAGTGCTAGACTAGCGCGACGCACACTCTAACTCGACAATACAGGTACTTTATGAACTCACCTCTTCCCTCCCGTGCATCGGCCATCATCATCGGTGGTGGCGTCATTGGCACCAGTGTCGCTTATCATCTGGCAAAACTGGGTTGGCAGGACGTTGTCCTGCTCGAACGTAAGCAATTTAGCTGCGGCACAACCTGGCACGCAGCAGGTTTGGTCGGTACCATGCGCGCCAATGAAACCCATGCACGCCTGTGTGAGTATTCGATGTCTTTACTACCTGAACTGGAAAAAGAAACCGGGCAGTCCACCGGATTTAGACGAGTCGGTTCGCTCAGCATTGCGCATTCACAGGCCCGCTTTGAGGAACTAAAGCGCGTGGCCGCAATGAACAATGCCTTTGGTGTGACACAGGTTGATATCGTCAGCCCCGAAGAAGCTGTCGAACGTTATCCTTTGCTCAATCCGGAGGGTTTGCTGGGCGCTAGCTGGGTTGCACAGGATGGTACCGCCAGCCCGATCGACACCACCATGGCTTTCATGAAAGGCGCGCGTCTGCACGGTGCAAAATGCCTCGAAGGCATTTGCGTTACCGGGATCCAGTCCGAGGGCGGTAAAGTTACGGGTGTAACTACCGATCAGGGCGATATTCAGGCCGATTTTGTGGTCAACTGTGGTGGGCTCTGGGGTCGAAAAATAGGCCAGATGGCAGGCGTGAAAGTACCACTGCACGCCTGTGAGCACTACTACGCAGTCACCGAAAAATTACCGGGCCTGCCCGATACCCTGCCCGTTTTGCGGGACTACGATAAAAGTGCCTACTATCGTGAAGATGCGGGCAGCATCATGGTTGGTGCATTTGAGAAAAAAGCGGTTCCCTGGGGGCAAAATGGCATTCCGGAAGATTTTTGTTTCGATGAGCTCGAAGGCCACATGGAAGAGCAGCTCATGCCCGTACTCGAAGATGCCATGCTGCGCGTTCCTCTTTTGCAGGAAGCAGGCTGGCGAACGTTTTTCTGTGGTCCGGAAAGTTTTACCCCGGATGATCAGTTTCATCTTGGCGAAGCACCCGAGCTTAAAAACTTTTATGTTGCCTGTGGCCTGAATTCCGTTGGCATTCAAACCTCCGGCGGCCTGGGCTGGGCGCTGGCGGAATGGATGGAACACGGCCAACCTACCATGGATTTGTGGAGCAATGATATCCGTCGTATGTTTCCGGTACAGAACACCCAACATTATTTACAGGACCGAGTCAGCGAAACACTGGGGCTGTTATATGAGAATCACTATCCTTTCCGCCAGTATGAAAGTGCCAGGAACGTACGCCATTCTCCCATTCATGAACGCCTTGAGTCACTCAATGCCTGCTTTGGTGAAACCGCCGGCTGGGAACGACCAAACTGGTTTGCCCCTGAAGGCGTAGAGCCGGTTTACGAATACAGTTTTGGCAAGCAGAACTGGTTTGAATATTCGGCCGACGAGCACCGGGCCGCGCGAGAGAATGTGGTGATGTTTGACCAGAGCGGCTTTTCCAAATACCAGGTTGAAGGGCGTGATGCCTGTGCCAGCCTGCAACACATTAGCAGTGCCAACATCGACGTACCACCCGGAAAAGTCGTATACACCCACTGGCTGAATGAAAAAGGCGGTATTGAATCTGATTTGACGGTCACGCGAATTACCGAGACACTGTTCTGGGTCATCAGTGCCACCGCCACCACACACAAAGACCTGCACTGGTTAAAGCAACATATTCCGGCAGAGGCGCATTGCTGTGTAACCGATGTCACCAATAGCTGGGCGGTGTTTGGAATGATGGGCCCGAATAGCCGGGAGCTGTTGAAAGAGGTGCTGAAAATTGACTTATCAACTGAAGCCTTCCCGTTTGGCAGCTGGCAGGATGTTGAGGTCGGTTCGGCGATTGGCCGTGCTTTTCGCGTATCGTTCGTGGGCGAACTGGGCTGGGAGCTGTATATTCCGGTCGACCAGGCGCGCCATGCCTTTGATTACCTGTGGCAGGCCGGCAAGCCATTTAACTTAAAACCGGCAGGTTTACACGCGCTCGATTCGTGCCGTCTCGAAAAGAAATTCGTGCATTTCGGGCACGATGTCGCCAATGAAGATACTCCGCTGGAAGCGGGCCTCGGGTTTGTCTGTGATATGAATAAAGCGGGCGGTTTTATCGGCCGTGAAGCCATCGCAGAGCAGAAGGAAACTAAAAGCTGGATGAAAAAACGCCTGGTGCAGTTCCTGCTGCAGGATCCCGAAGCCATGCTCTATCATCACGAGCCGATATTGCAGGACGGCAAATTAGTCGGGCATTTAACCTCTGGAAACTATGGTCATACTCTGGGGGGTTCGGTTGGACTGGGTTATGTTTACAGTGAAAACCCCATCGACAAAACCACGCTTGAGAATAGCCAGTTTGAAATCGATGTTGCCGGGGTGCGTATTCCCGCTAAAGCCAGCCTCAGTGCGATGTACGATCCGCGTGCGGAGAGGATGAGGTCTTAATAAGCGTCACCCCACTAAAGAGGATAGATTAAATATTTCTTACTATTTGCTGTAATTAAATTAGGTAGATTAATTTGACCTTATTTGATTAAATCTCTTTAAGAGACACAATCAGCGAACGCCTCATCGGTTGCCGGACCGTTAGCGAAGAAATATAAATGGCCAAATTAGACAAGTTCATCAATGTGCAAATCTGGCGCGGTGATGCTTCTGGCGGTTTTTACCAGAACTATGAAGTACCCGCACTGAAAAGCCAGACCGTACTGGACGTCGTTAGCTGGATTCAACGAAATCTGGATCCCGGCCTCAGCTATCGTTTTGCCTGCCGGGTTGGAATGTGCGGTTCCTGCGCCATGACCGTCAATGGAAAGCCGCGCTGGACCTGCCGCTCGCATGTTTCAACGGTTATGGATGGTGATACGCTCACCATTGAGCCGCTGCGTAACCTGCCGGTAATCAAGGACCTGGCCTGCGACTTAACGCCCTTCTTTGATAAATGGACCGGTGCGAAAGGACAATTTGTTCCCAGCTCAACGCGTCATGACCCATTACCCCTTATACGCCCCGAAAGCAAAAAACGCCGTGAAGCAAGCGCGGGCATTGAATGCATCAACTGCGCCGTGTGTTACGCCGCCTGCGATGTGGTTGAACAGAATGCCAGCTACCTTGGCCCCGCCGCCCTCAACCGTGCCTGGACCCTGATAAACGACGAACGCGATGCCGGGCAGCTTGAGCGCTTGCGTGCCGTGACCTCACAGGGGGGCTGTCAAAACTGTCACTCACAACAAGGCTGTACCGAGCATTGCCCGAATGCCTTGAACCCTACGCGCGCTATCGCCGGCTTAAAAAGAACGGCAACGGTCGCCACACTGAAAGGGCAACTATAGTGGCCGTATTGAATTTTCGCCTGTATATGGCACAGCGCCTGAGCGCGATGATCATGGCACCTCTGGTTTTGCTGCATCTGGGGGTTATGATATACGCGGTTCAAAACGGTCTGGATTCGGCTGAAATCCTCAACCGTACACGCGGCAGCGTGTTCTGGGGGTTCAGCTATGGATTATTCGTTTTGGCAGTGGCCGTCCACGCCGCCATTGGCCTGCGCGTCATTGCCTATGAATGGTTCGGACGAAGCGGAACACAGCTCAATGTGATCACCACAGCGGTCGCCGCGGTTTTGCTGGCAATGGGCTGGCGTGCCGTATACGCCGTGGTGATCGCATGACCCTGATCAGGCTACATCGCAATCAACCCCTCTGGTATGCGTTTTTTCTGCATCGTATTTCCGGCATTACGCTGGCGCTTTTCCTGCCCGTACATTTTTACGTCCTGTCGCTGGCTCTAAATGACAAAAGTGCCCTGGACAACCTGCTCCACTGGACCGAACAACCCTTACTTAAACTGGCTGAATTCGGGCTTGTTTTTCTGCTCGCAGTCCATCTTTTTGGTGGCCTGAGATTGCTCGCGCTTGAGTTTCTGCCCTGGCAACCAAAGCAAAAGACCCTGACAGCAGCGGCTTTATCGCTGGCTTTTTTTGTCGGCCTTGTTTTTCTGTTACGAAGTTTTTGAGTATGCTGGATCGCATCGACACCGATATTCTAATACTTGGCGCGGGCGGTGCAGGTCTGCTGGCAGCACTACATGCCTCTAAGGCCAACCCCGAGTTAAAGATTACGATCGCGGTCAAGGGGCTATTGGGTAAATGTGGTTGCACGCGTATGGTACAGGGGGGGTATAACGTCGCGCTCGGTGACGACGATTCAGTGGAACGACATTTCATGGATACCATTGCAGGCGGAAAGTGGCTACCGCACCAGGATTTGGCCTGGAAACTCTGCGAAACCGCAGTCACCCGCGTGCGCGAACTGGAGAATGAAATCGGCTGTTTTTTCGACCGGGAGAAGGATGGCTCCCTGCACCACAAAGCCTTCGCCGGGCAGACCGCAGATCGCACCGTACACAAAGGTGATTTAACCGGCATTGAAATCATTAACCGGCTGATGGAACAGGTACTGGCGCTGCCGGTCAGCAAACTTGAAGAGCACCGGGCGCTGGCCTTAATTCCGAACAAACAGGGCACCGCATTAGCCGGCGTACTTCTGGTTGATATGCGAACTGGCAACATGCGCTTTGTGCGTGCCAGGGCCGTTTTGATGGCCACCGGGGGTGGGCCGTCAATGTATCGATATTTCACCCCTTCCGGCGAGAAAACCATGGACGGCCTGGCGATGGCATATCGATTGGGTTTGCCGCTGCGTGATATGGAAATGGTACAGTTTCACCCGACCGGATTGCTCGCCGGTAAAGATACGCGAATGACCGGAACTGTCCTCGAAGAAGGTTTACGTGGTGCCGGTGGATATTTGCTAAACGGCAAAGGCGAACGCTTCATGTTCGAATACGACGAGCGCGGTGAACGCGCGACACGCGATATCGTCAGTCGCGGTATTTATGACGAGATGCGGAAAGGTAATACTTCACCGAATGGCGGGGTGTATATAACCATGGACCACCTGGGCGTTAACAATGTTCGCAAACAGTTCAAGGGCATGGTGAAACGCTGTGCTGATTGCGGTTTTGACCTCGCCGGTGACCGCGTAGAAGTAGTACCCACCGCCCATTACTTAATGGGTGGCCTGGTATGTGATACCGACACAAAAACCGAACTCCCGGGCCTGTTTGTCGCGGGCGAAGATGCGGGCGGCATTCACGGTGCGAATCGCCTGGGCGGCAACGGAGTCGCTAATTCAACTGTTTTCGGGGGCGTTGCGGGCGAAGCAATGGCAGCCTACCTGCACAACGCGCCTGATACTGTTGAACCAGATGAGGCGCTTATTGAAGCAGAAATCGAAACATCACTATTACCCTTTTCAGGAGAGGTAAACGGGAACGTAAACGAACTACGTGAGCGTCTGATGGATATCATGTGGGAACACGTTGGGGTGATGCGCACCGCAAAAGGCATCGAAGCGGGCTTATCCATGGTTCATAAGCTGAAAGAGGAACTGCTCAACACGCGTATCGGCAATGAAAACAGGCAGTTTAACCTGACCTGGCATGACTGGCTCAATCTATACAACCTGATTGAAACCTCGATCATTATCGCGCGGGCAGCACTATCAAGGGAAAATTCGCGTGGCGCTCATTTCCGCGAAGACTTCCCTGAAGCGGGCTCGCTGGAAGATTCCTATTTTACCGTTGCGCGCCATCACGATAATAATCTGTGCCTCTCCCATGAGCCCGTGGCATTCACAATCATCAAGCCGGGCGAATCGTTAGTAGATGACTATACAGAAACAGCCCCAAATCAAAGGCGAGATTCGAACCCATGATATCTTATAAAACTCAGGAGACATCAGCCATTCAGCTTATGTCAAACGCGGCTATCGATATCCCCGAGGACTATCGAAACAGCATAAAGAACATGGCGAACGACGAGACGGGGGATCTTTCCTGTTTCGTGCTTACAACCATGATGGATAACTGGGATGCCGCCAGTGCAGATCGCAGACCAATGTGCGCGGACTCAGGTTTGCCGCGCTACTACGTAAAGATGGGGAATGAGGCTATTCTTGAAGACGGGCCGGTGGGGCTGGAATGTGCCTTGCGCGAGGCCACCGCAAAAGCCACCTACGACATCCCGCTAAGGCCCAATCGTGTCCACCCCCTGTGGCGTACGGATCATAATAACAACGTCGGCATTAACGCGCCGGAAATTGACTGGAGTTATGAACCGGATGCCGACTGGGTGGATATCACAACCGTCCACAAGGGTGGACTGTTTGGTACGGATTACCGGATGCTGTTTCCTGGCGATGGCATTAATGGCATTAAACGCTTTTTCCTCGACACACTGGTCTCCTTTGGAAAGCGCGGCCTGGCCTGCCAGCCCGCCATCGTCGGCATTGGCCTGGGTGGCTCGAAAGACACCTGTATGGTTCTGGGCAAACAGGCGGCCTGCCTGAGAACCGTCGGAAATCGCAACCCTGATCCCAAAATCGCCGCGCTTGAGCTCGAGCTAAAAGAAATGGGGAATGATATAGGTATGGGCGCCATGGGGTTTGTCGGCGCCTCGATGGTGGCCGATTGCCATATTGAAGTAGGTTACACCCATACCGGCGGCATGCCCATGAGCGTGCATATGTTTTGCCTTTCTTCTCGGCGCGCCAGCGCACGCCTCCATGCCGACGGGACGGTCAGCTACCGCACTGATCCCGAATGGTTCACCCCTTACATGCGCCGGGAGACACCCTCATGCTAGAAATAAAAAACCAGTACAAAACGGTTCATCTCAAAGTTCCCGTACAGGCGGAGGATCTGGATGCACTGACAATCGGTACTATCGTCTATCTGGATGGGATAATCTATACCGGCCGCGAGGGCGTCTACAAACGTGTCATCGAAGAAGGTTA
>JAAELZ010000169.1 GCA_024226105.1 Pseudomonadota bacterium
GCGCTGGAGAACTTTCCCGGCACCCTGATATTTGTCAGCCATGACCGGCAGTTTGTGTCTTCGCTGGCGACGCAAATCATCGACATGAAACCCGATGGCATCCGGCATTTTATGGGGGGCTACGAATCGTACCTGGAAAGTCTGGATCTGATCGATTAAATAAACGCCTGCAAAAGCAGACATGGTAATGCGCATTTTGCTCATTCGCGAGGCGCGTCACGGGCTTGTGCTACTTTCATGGTTTCTATGCCGGGAATTGGGTTATAGTCTACGCTTGAACTATACTCAAAGTCGTAGACATATACAGGTGGGTTGATGGACATTTATGAAAACGCCGAACAGCTGAAAAAAATTCCCCTGCTATCGGGCTCGGATCAGGCACAACTCAAACTACTGGCCTTCACCAGTGAAGCGCTGAAATTCAGTCCGGGCGAACACCTGTTCAAATATAACGATGTTTCTGACAGTGTCTATGTCATCCTGGATGGAGAAGTTAACGTCGTCCGTGATGAAGACCCGGAGAACATAACCAACCTGGCAACCATTGGAAAGAACAATATCATGGGAGAAATGGGGGTATTCCTGGACGTACCCCGCACCGCATCACTCATCGCCAAAGGGCAGGTACAGGCTTTGCGAATACCCGCCAATCGTTTCATTAAACTGGTCACCCACAATCCAGAAATCGCACTGGAAGTGATGCGTCAGCTCAGCAAAAAGATCGTCGTTACCAGCGAACTGGCGATTGACTCTAAAAATGAACTGCGTGATCTGCAAGATGCAGCGTACGAGATTCAACCCTGATTGCTCTCTTCTTAATCCAGCACCCCGTACTGCCCCATGGAAAAGTCAATCTATCGATACATCCTTGAACATACCCGGCGTGATCAGATATTCCTGATCCTGTTGACCGCCATTTCCATGCCGCTGATTTATTACGGACTGGAAATACCCAAGCTGATTATTAATAACGCCCTGGGGGGCGAAGGTGTCCCATCACAAGTTTTCGGCGTCGAAATAGATCGCCTGCAATTTTTATTGCTATTGTGTTTTGGTTATTTACTCCTGGCATTCATCAATGGCGGCTTGAAATACATCATGAACGTTTATCGCGGCTCGCTGGGTGAGCGCATGCTGCGACGTTTCAGATACACGCTATACAACCGTATTTTACGCTTTCCCCTGGCGCGTTTTAAACGCGTCTCCAGTGGAGAGATCATCCCCATGATCACCGCCGAAACCGAACCTCTGGGCGGATTCATTGGTGATTCCATTGCCCTGCCGGTGTTTCAGGGCGGTTTACTGATGACCTACCTGTTTTTCATTTTTAATCAGGGCATGTGGCTGGGCATCGTGGCGATTGCGTTGTTTCCGCCTCAGATGATCATCATCCCGAAACTACAACGCAAGGTAAACGAGCTGGCTCGACAGCGCGTGCAAAACGTACGTAAACTGGCGGACCACGTAGGCGAATCGGTTTCCGGAGTAAGCGACATTCACAGCCACTATACCCGCCGTTATGAGCAGGCAACGATCAGTCATCGTCTCGGAACGATTTACGATATTCGCTTTGATATCTACAAACGGAAATTTTTTATCAAATTCCTGAATAATTTTCTGGCGGTACTAACGCCGTTTTTCTTTTATTCAATTGGCGGATACCTGGTGCTGCAGGGAGAATTGTCACTGGGGGCACTGGTGGCGGTACTCGCCGCCTACAAAGACCTCGCATCGCCCTGGAAAGAATTACTCAAGTTCTACCAGATCACCCAGGATATCAAAGTCAAATATGCCCAGATCATCGAGCAGTTTGATCTGCCTGACATGTTTGACCCCGAAATTGTGGAAACCATTCCCGAAAATCTGCAGCCCTTTGAAAAATCGATCATCACCCGTAATTTGAGTTACAAGGACGAGGATGACAAAAAAATTATTGACCGGATCAACACCGAACTTCCGCTTGACCGGCACATCGCCATCACCGGAACCAGCAGCACCGACACCCAAACCTTCGCTCACCTGCTGGCCCGCCTGATAAATCCCGCCTCGGGCCAGATTCTGGTAGATAACCGGGACAGTGCCGGATTTCCCGAAGCCATTGTCGGCCAGCAAATAGCCTACAGCGGTTCAGATTCGCATGTATTTAACTGCTCGCTCACCGATAACCTTCTGTATGGCTTAAAACATCAGCGAGTGCCTGAATGGGACACGCCGAATCTGGATGTTTCCGAGCATAAAAAACGGGAGAAAGAATCCCTGGCCTCAGCAAATTCAGTCGATGATCCACATGCCAACTGGATAGACTACAGGGCTTCCGGCGCAAGTGACCCCGAGAGTTTCAAAAATCTGATTAACCGGATTCTGGAAGCAATGGAAATCGATGATGAAGCCTTCGAGCTGGGATTGACGGAAATTGCAGACCTCAAACGGCACCCGAAACTGGCAGATCAGGTTCTTCAGATTCGTAAGGAAATTTCCAGCAAGCTGGCGAAACCGGAAAATGCCGAACTGGTCGAGTTTTTCGATATCGAAAAATACAATACCAATCTTTCTGTGGCTGAAAATGTTGTCTTTGGCGCACCGATATCCGCAGACTACCAGTTTGATTGCTTGTCCGGCAATGAGTTGATCAATGGCCTGTTAAAAGAGCACGGCCTAGATCACATTTTCCTGGAAACCGGCTACCAGCTGACAGAAATCATGCTGGAACTGTTCGCTGATTTAGATGAAGATGACGAACTCTTCGAACAGTTCAGCTTTATTCGCGCTGAAGACTTCCCTGAATATGAGCGAATTCAGAAAGCCGTTGATATGCACAGCCTGGACAAACTCTCAAACGAAGATCGCCAGATGCTGGTTGCGCTAACCTATAAACTTACCCCCGCACGCCACCGCCTGGGGCTCATCAACGACGCCATTCAGCCGCTGATTTTAAATGTTCGCAAGGCCTTGAGAGATGCGCTGGGGGATAAGAACGACGAAATTACGTTTTTCAACATTGAACAATATAACCCGGCGATATCCATACAGGATAATGTCATATTCGGGCGTATCGCCTATGGTAAACCCAAGGCACAAAAATCGATCCGCGAACTGATAGAAGCAGCAGTAGATCAATCACAATACCGTACTGAAATAATCTGGTCCGGGCTTGATTTTATCGCCGGGGCGGGTGGCGCGCGTTTATCACTTATTCAACGTCAGAAAATCATGGTCGCACGCTGCCTGTTCAAGAATCCCGACGTATTGATTGTCAACAATACCCTGTCCGCGCTTAATCCCGCAAGCCAAACCCGAATCCTGGAAAATATTATTGATTTCCGTAAAGGGAAAAACCTGATATGGACGCTCGACAACCCCGATCTTGAAGATCATTTTGACACGGTGCTGGCCATCAAGTCGGGCAAATTAGCCACTTCGGGCGAATAATTCAGTTGACCGGTTTTATGTTTTGCCGGGTAATATCCGTTTCCACCCCATTTTATGCCAGCAACCTCAGGGGGTTTTTATTGAGATTACTGCTTTTCTCCCCGGTCGTTTATCAATCAGCCAATTATTTCCCCGTGAGTAAAAGCCTGAAACGCCCAAATAAACTGACTTTCAGTTTCTGTACAAACTGCCGGGCGGCATTAATCTTCCAAAATATCCGGGGCTTCAGACAGCACATCTTCCAATGCAGCTAAAACGAGCTTCAAACTCGCCTGCTTTCCCTGTTCGTGCAAGCTTTTGATTTTATTGAGAATATCAGTTCTTCGTTTTCCCTGATTCCATACAGCCAATGCCCGCCCCCGGGCGACCATAAAATCAGCCCACTCCAGTGGTTGATCCTCTGTGTACGCCTCCATTCGCCGAGCATAA
>JAAELZ010000170.1 GCA_024226105.1 Pseudomonadota bacterium
CTGAACAGATGTAAGTACCTGGACAGAATTATTTGCTCTTCGACTCCGCTCAGAGTGACCGTCATGCTGAGCGAAGTCGACGCACAAAATATGAAATTAATTTTGACCAGGTACTTATTACCTAAACGCTGAGAAGAATTCTTGTCGGCGTTTCCTGGATTTTCACGCGTATTTTGTTCGTAACTGTTTGACGCGCTGGATGATGTGTTTGACAGGTTCGGCCAGCTCGGGGGGAAGCGTGACGAGAATGTGGGCGCTGCTGGCATCCTCTAGCATATAGAGCAATACATAATAGACGGGCTGAAAACGTTCTTGCAAATCTAATTCGGACGATTCAAAATAGGCGCGCGCCTGCTGATAATGCTGTTTAGCCAGCAACAGGGTCAGGTAGAAGAGGATGTCTTGTTCGATGGTGTCGTAGGCTTCGGGGGCATACATGAAGTCGTCGGCAATCTGAAAGGCTTCCTCCGGGCGATTGTTCCATAAACATACGCAGGCCGCGGTATGGGCGGTGCAGATGTTTCTGATCATCCCCAGGGCCTGATGGGCGTAAAAAAATGCTTTGCTTTTTTCCCGTTTCTGCTCGAAATAGAGCCAGGCCAGAGCGTTCATGGCGCTGACATTCCCTTTGTCAGCCGCGATCAAATAGCATTCTTCGGCCTTCGCATACTCTTGCAATTCATTGTGATACAAAAACCCCAGATTCACCAGGGCATGAATATCGTGCTGCTTCACCGCGGCATGGTACCAGCTTCGGGCGCGTTTGTAGTCTTGCAGGGTGTAATGATAAAACTCGCCCAGCACGACGCGCGCTTTGGTATGTCCGGCTTTGGCGGCCCTGTGATAAAATCTTTCGGCCTTTTTGAGGTTTTTTAACGGGGTGCTATGCAAATTCCCAAGTTGAAACAGCGCCTCGGCCACACTGTGTTTGATGGCCTGTAAATAGTGCTTTCTCACTCCCGGTAGATTCTGAAATTCATATTGTTCGGGATGTTGGATATTGCCTTTGATGGCTTTTACTAAGAAGTTCTTGAGCTGTTGCAAGGACACAGCTTTGGCGCGCAGAATCTTTGAACGCATCTGCCCGGCTTGTACGACTAAGGAGTAATACTTTTTTGCATTGTGATACTCCTCAAATACATAATAATATAGATGCCCGAGATGCAGCATGGCATCGGTGTGGCCTTTTTCCGCGGCCATCAGATAGTACTTTTTGGCGTTGAAATATTCTTGCAATTGGTAATGATAGATCCGCCCGATATGCACCATCGCTTCGACGTTCCCATGTTTGGCGGCCTGTCCTAAATAGCTGAGGGCGCGCGGATACTGTTCGATTTTGCTATAGGCATAGCCCAGCCGGAAGGTCACATGCGCATTTTTGTGTCTGATCTGCTCAAAGCGTTGAATCGCCTCGGCATACTTTTCCTGTCGGTAATACACGTCGCCTTGTTCGAACAGTTTTTTCTCCACTGGCGTCGCGTCGACCGGCAATAAGGTTTTTTTATCCTGCAATAATTTCTCTGTGGCCTGGATCATCTGCTGCTCGAGGTTCTGCTCAAGCTGTCCGGTTTTCACAAAGGCTTCCGTGAGATGAAAGGCGGCATTGGGCTGATATTTTCCGGATTTTACTGCTTTGATGTGTTTTTGCGCGCGTTGCGAGAGTTCCGTGGTGCTGTACCAGTTTTCCAGAAACCGCACGAGCCACAGAACTTTGGTCTGATTATCGTCACGCGAAAGGCGCATCAGATACCAGATATTGAAAAACCGCTCCCGCAGCCGGTACATTTGGTGATTCCCGCTCGGAGGAATGCGCTCGATCAGAAATTTGTATTCGAGCTGTCGCAGAATGGTGTTGACTTCTTTCAGCAGCAAATTCGTCCGGTCGGAAATCACCTCCGGTGTAATCAGATTCCAGTGCAGCGCCATCGCGTTGACCACCTCGCGCTGGAGCGGGGCGAGTTCGTCCATGCGACTTTTGTACAGCGGCGTCACGCGATCCAGGATGGTGTTGAGATCGCTTAAGGTATGACTGTCTTCGCGCTCCAGAAAAATCTCGAATAGCAGCACAATCGTGCGGATAACCCCGCCAGTCAAAATCCGCAGACTTTCCACCCGCCCCGGCTGGTCGGCAATAATCCGCCGCATGAGTTTGGTCTGATTGCGAGATGCCGCTAATTGCAACAGCAAGCTGCGGGTTTCTTGCTTGTTCAGCCCGCTCAGGCGCGTGGCCTGAAATATCGCCTGAAATCCGTTGCGGTTCAGGGTAAACGCGTCCAGCGCAATCGTGGAAGCCCCGACAATCCGCAGCACCTGGGATGTTTGCAAGATTTGATACAGGCGGTAATATTCCTGGTCGCTGAAGTTATTCAGGAGTTCTCCTAAATTATCAATAAACAGGACGACTTTTTTGGCGCGCGTCTGCAAAACCGTACTTAGCATTTCGTAGCACTCTAAATCATTGCATGACCGCTCTTGAAACGAAATGGTCATTCGTCTTGCCAATCCGTCAAATGCCGGATCTTTGCGCTCCAATTCCTGCGCGATGGATTCCCATAACCCGTATAAACTGCGGATGCCGTAATAGGCTTCTTCTTTGAAGACCACCGGAATCAGCCAGTTCTGGAGTGAGGGATTGGTCTCGATTTCATAACTCAAGCGCAGCAGCAGCGTTGTTTTTCCCATCCCGCGCTGCCCTTCAATGAGGTAATGCGGTTGTTTGAGCAGATTATTATCCGGCGCAATCAGCGTCTGATACAGTGCGCGAAAGGCCTGCTGTCTCACCACAAAACCGTCCACTAATTGTCGTTTGCTTTGCTCATGGGGATTATACAGATTTGCAACCAATGCTGTTTTCATAATGCGACCTCCATTGATATTTAATTAACGTATATTAATAATTTGCAAAAATTTTGCAAGTTTTTTTTAACAAATGTTATATTATTTTGCATTTTTCTCGTTTTAAACCTCATTTCATATAGTATTGTGTGGTTTATAACACTACAACAAATTTAGAGATGAAACGAAGTCGAAAGGTTTAATGCATCAGTAACTATTTGATTAAAATACGTTAATTTATCAATGCTGCAATTTATAGGCTGCAATGAATTTAGCAATGGAACGAATTTAAGGCAACAAAATGACCGAGGCCGGGGAGTTATTTAATTCTCATTCCTTAAATTGGCATGAATTATTTAGGTCAAATGACATATAGTGCAATCGCGACGCTGAATAAAAAAGCTGCAAACAGCCTACGGAACATTACCGCGCTCCCGATATCTTCTTCTAAGTAAAACATCCCTTTTTTGGCTACGATTTTTGCAAGGATGATAGAGAGAATGCCGCGGACCGATTGTAAAATATTTCCAAACACGGGCCCTACTAATTTAAAGGTCGTAAAAAGGAAAACATCTGCAACAAAAAATACCAGCGAAAAATAGAAGGCAAACTTCCAAACAGAAAAGGTTCGAATATCTTTCCACGTCAAAGCCACCAGAATAAGCCCAAACATTCCGAGCGCTGCATACACGAAACACGCTCCTAAAAGGGCTGGATTCGTTACACCGATCATCTCCAAATGCTCTATCAACATCGTAACGAAAACATCTCCTAAAGCATACCCGATACACGTCACTAAAACGCCAAGCAAGGTTTTTACGGGGATCGGTTCACCGGAAAAATGTAACATGAATGTCGCGCCAAAACACATACCAATACTGATCCATTGTAACAGCGCAATATTTTTTCGTAAGAACACAATACTTGCAAAAGCTAATAAAACAATTTTTAACGCTAATAATGGGGTGACTTGTGAGGGATTAGAATATTTCAAGGTCAAGAAAAAAGATGCTTGTCCCAATATACCACCGAACAAGGTTACCCCTGCTAATGGCAAAATAATTTCCAAAGAGAGCTGCACCTCTGATGACCAGGCAAACGGCAAAACAAGCAGAGCAACGATCCCCATTTGAAGCTGAGAAATTGCTAGTAAATGCAGAGGATTTTTGCCGGATTTTTCATAAAACAGCTTGGAAAAAAGGTAGGCAAGAGCAAAACAACACGCTGCGGCTAAGCCGGATAGAATCCCTGAGAAAAAAATCATTATTCTACTGAAAAGTAATCAACGTGATGTTTCGTGTCAAGATAAATGCGGACGTCCGCAAAAACAAATTTACCCATTCTGCGATGAGAAATGTATGCAGTTACTTCCGCGCACTCACCGCGCGCCGCGCTCGGCCTTGATCAGATAGCGCATTTCATGCAGCATGCGGGGCAAGGCCCAACCGATGGCAAGAATCAGGGGCACCGAGACGGCAAATGAGACCAGGATCACCCATTTTAAACGTTCGGTTTCGCGTTCATATTCGAGTCGCAGTTCTTCAAGCGCCAACTGGTGCGCTGAGACGGTTGTAAGCGTGTCCTGCTGCGCCTGTGTCAGATTCGCGGGGATGATCACTTCCGTTTTCGCGGTTTTCGTTTCGATTTTCATCTGGGCCGGTTCTGCTGCCGGAGGAACGGGGAGCGTAATCACCAGCGCGGCCGGAGCCGTGTCCTGAGTTGTCACGTCAGATTCAATCGCGGGTGTACCGCCAGCATCCTCGCGGGTATGCTCCCGGCGTGGACGCTGGGGGTACGCAACAGCGTCCACGGCCGGGAACGACGGCTGCGGATATTGATAAGCATAATTTTGTGTGTGCGTCTGCGGGTAGTACGGCGCCCAGGCATAGGACACGACCGGTGGTCTGGAATACGCGGGCTGCCAATGGATATACACCTGCTGCGGATACACCGGGTACATCCGGTATGTCGGATATGTCCGGTACATTGGATACGTTGGATACGTTGGATACGTCGGATACACGGTGACCTGCGGATTCGTCGCCGGCTGCGAGACCGGCGCCGGCTGTACTACCGGCGGCGGAGCGACGCTTCGGGCGGTTTTGCGGCGTTGCAATTCCTGGCTGGCGTAGTTCAACATCTCCTCTGCCGACACATATTCCCGCTCCGTCACCGGTTTTTTGCGTTCCGCTAACGTGTGTAAAGCCTGATTAAGCGCGTCTTCTGCACTCATATATTCCTGCGCGGCGACCGGTGCCGCCAGGCATAATATACAGAGAACTACGATGTATTTCATCTCGCACTGCTCTGCTAAATGTAGACAAATGTACTCACCTACATTTTGGCTTCCTGGTTCATCCAAGCTGGTTGCCGTACATGCGTGGAAACCCGCAATGTACAACAGAGCCGTCTTGTCCCCAGGCGTCTGTCGGTTCGGGGTAAGCCCTCCCTACCATCCAAATTAAAACTGTTTTTCGGATCTTTGATAATTTCCGTAAAATATGCAATGTGAACGACAGGAGTGCGACGCCGTCGTCGCAGCGCAGCGGCAGTGTGCTGCGCACAAAAGCTTCGCGTGAGCTCCCAATGCTTGCGGCATGGAAGAATGTTACTCGGCCCACTGCATCGTGCTGTTTCCGCCCGCGAGCATTGCGCAACACACTGCCCTTGCGCTGCGACGACGGCGTCGCACTCCTGTTTCACGTGAAATCTCAAAGAGCCATACTTTTTTCTTCCTGCGTGTTTCTTCGCGTCCCTGCGCGGCGAATCATAATTCCTTCGCTGCTACGGCTGTTTTTCGCTATATTGCAACATCCAAATATATTTCTCGTCCCGGGTGGTAAGAATTTGGAGCGTAAGCGTTGATCGATCCGTTTTCCAGGTCGATTCCCGAAAGTCCTCACCCGACAGCGTCTGGGGCTTGCCGCGGCGAGTCGAAATTTGTAGCGCGATTTCACGAAATTCTTGTAAACACCCTTTGAACTCTTTATATCTGTTGAACGATACAAACCTGACTTGTGTCAAGGAATTTTGTTCGAAATAATATGCTAAGGCTGCCGGAAACTCCTCGAACAGCCTGGCGTTATAGAGCAATTCGTTCTCTTTATCCACCTGTAAATCCCATGTTTCACGGGATTTTACAGCTTCTTTCGGCATGCCCCAACGGACATTGCGAACATCATCTGCCGGGCGAAAAAAAATAGACCACAGCAGCACAATTCCTGCACATAATCCAACAAGCACACCAGCACCAAGACGTAAATGTTTTTTCATAAGCGGCCCCGAGGAAATACACCCCTGCCATCACGAGAAAACTACAGGGATTTCACATAAGCAGGGATAAAAAAATCGGTTCTTTGGTAATTCCCGGAATGACCGAGGAGTGCTGAAGCGTAGCTTTAGCGCGTGTTGACAGGCGAAGCGTCCAGCGAGCCGGGTCAACATGCATTCGGTGGCTTGTGGCAGACACGGCTAAAGCTTTGCTTCAGCACTCCTGATTCCGGGAATTACCAAAGAGCCAAAAAATCCTTGCTTATGTGAAATCCATGTAGTTTCATAGAAGTACTAGCGGAGTGGTGGCACAAGTTCAGTGAACGCTTCGCCAGCCAACACGCGCGCAAGCAGAGCTTTCGCACTCCAGCGATCACGGGAAATATCAAAGATCCCCAAAACAGTTACAATATAATAATATTTTGCAAGCTTTATTTTGCGGGATTTTCGAATAGATGGCCAGGGCTGATTTTTTTTGCCCGCGAATTACACGAATGACCATGAATTCTCAAGACACATCCGGAGGCGCACATCCGCAGTGAATCAAAGGAAATCAACCCCAGGCTGCGGAATAACTTGACGAATTTGTGCGCATGTGTCAGGGTGGTGTTATGGCAGAAAGAAAAAAGAAAGCTCAATTCGGCGCTCTGCCGCCGTTGTATAAATTTATTCTGAATCCCTATCCGAGCCAACACATGTCGCGCTGTCTGTTTTGTGAGCGCAAATCCGGGCGGCGCAAAGTTCCACTGCTGATCCAAATCAAGCCCAGACAGATGATCGCGCTGAATTACACCTGCCGCTATTGTTCCGGGTGCGATCTGCTCATCGCCCATAAGCATGAAATCGAGCATCTAATGACAGAGTTTTTTCGTCATCAAATGCCTGAATCAATCGGCAATGACTATTTGATAATCGGGACGGTGGAGAAAAAAGCCTGGCGCGCAGATTTCGAACAACTACAGCCTCCGGCTGAAATCAGCCCCCATACCCATGATTTTAAGCTTGTCTACCAGGAACTTCGGATGGTTCTGTCAGGCTGGTATTTTGATCATGAAGAGCCGCCGGCTACGGAGCCGCCAGCGTCAGAAGAGTGGGTGAAGTGAGCTAAAATTTTATACCAACATCAAGCAAGATATAGATTGCCAGATAAATAATTACACGGCGTTATCAGTCGAAATCCTCGACGACGTACGAAACAGTACGACTTACTCGGATTTCTCCCGCTAGCCTTATGTCATTAATTATCTGACAATCTATAGAAGAGGAGACAATTATGTTTTTTAAGCAATGGCAAATCCTGGTAGTAGACGATGAACCCGATATGTTAAGTATTTCCCGTTTAGCGATGAAGAATTATGAGGTCTATGGTTTGCCCGTGAAAATCCTTACCGCCGCCAGTAAGGCCGCCGCGATAGAATTTTTCGAGACGAAACCGACGTTAATGCCCACTATTGCGGTGGCCTTTATTGATGTGGTCATGGAAACCGATGAGGCGGGGCTGGAGTTATGCCAATACATTCGGGAAGAGTTGAACAATAAAGCAACCCAGATATTTGTCCGCACGGGCCAGCCCGGGATCGCGCCAGAACGCAAGGTGATTGACCGGTATGATATTAACGGTTACTTCGCCAAAGTCGAAATGACTGAGAATAAGCTGTATTCATTGACCAAGAGCGGCGTCCGTCAATTTCTCTGGAATTGGCAGGCCATGGCGGTATTGTTGAGCATAAATGCGCTTATGACGAACGCGGGCTCACGCGAACATTTGCAGACCACATTTCGAAAGGTCATTTCCGATCTCGCAGGCAAACCAACAGGAGCGGGGGTTCATGAAGCCATACAGCAAGAATTGTATCTAGGGGGCACAGGGTTATGCATAGACAGTCAGAACATGGATGCTGACACCGCGCGGACGTTGAAACAACAGCTTGAACAACGGGAAGGGCTCTCCTTAGACCTCCAGGGAGATAAATATGTTCGCACAGAAGATAATCTGCATTTGATCACAATTGCCCCGGACGCGAACCGAGTCAACCCCTTTTTACTCTTCCGCACCGCGTTTGATTTCCCGGAGAATATCATTACCATGCTCTATAGTGTTCTCAAGACATTTGCGATCCTGTGGACGCAGGCAAAGTAGGCCGATTTTAAACGGATCTTGGGTAATTCCGATGATGACAGGAGTTCGGAAGCACAACTTTCGAAGTATGGGCCTGGCTCGCCAGGCATCTAGTGTTTTCGCAAGATTAAAATGACGGATGTGCTTCCCTCCCCTCACCCCAGCCCTTACGGCTTTCTTATAAAAAAAATGTGGTGATGTGGCTTCTACCGGCAACCCACCCCTAACCCTATGGCTTTCTTATAAA
>JAAELZ010000171.1 GCA_024226105.1 Pseudomonadota bacterium
ACGCCTTCCTGCACCAGTATCCGGTTTGCACATACGCATGTTTGCCCGGTATTGCGAAATTTCGACATCATCGCGCCTTCAACTGCCGCATCAATATCCGCGTCATCAAACACCAGGAACGGGGCATTGCCGCCCAATTCCATCGAGACCTTTTTCACCGTCCCAGCACATTGCTGCATCAACAACTTACCCACGGCTGTCGAACCGGTGAACGTTAACTTGCGCACCGTGGGGTTGCTCGTCATTTCACCACCGATTTTTGGCGCATCGCCGGTAACAACGCTAAACACACCTGCTGGAATACCTGCCCTTTCTGCCAGTTCAGCAAGTGCAAAAGCGGAGTATGGCGTCAGTTCGGCGGGTTTGGCTACGAAAGTACAGCCCGCTGCAAGCGCGGGTGCCGCTTTACGTGTAATCATGGCTGCAGGGAAATTCCAGGGTGTAATCGCGGCCACTACCCCTACAGCTTGTTTTAACACCATGATGCGTTTATCCGCGCTTGTCGCCGGAATCACGTCACCATACACGCGCTTCCCTTCCTCTGCGAACCACTCTATAAAACTCGCCGCGTAAATAATTTCACCGCGTGATTCAGCCAGAGGTTTGCCCTGCTCCAGGGTCATGATCAGAGCAAGATCCTCCTTATGCTCAAGCATTAAATCAAACCAGCGGCGCAGTAATTCAGAGCGTTCCTTAGCCGTGGTCTTATTCCAGCTAGTGAAGGCCGTACCAGCAGCCTCGATCGCTTCACGCGTCTCATCTGCCCCCATTTTAGGCGTGGTACCCAAAACTTCATTATTTGCCGGATTGGTCACCTCAATGGTTTCGCCACAAAGCGCATCCCGCCAGCTACCGTTGATATAACACTGTTGACGAAAAAGCCCAATGTCGGAGAGTTGTTTGATCATACTGCTATAAATCCTGATTCTGGATAGTTGATTGCCAAAGTTTACCTAATTATCGTGCAGGTGTAAGCCCTGGTAGCTTCAAATAATCTTGATTGTAACTTGTAATCACTCAATCCAATACTATGCGTAAACATGTAGGTCCGTTCCGTACTCCGGGCTACACAGACCAAATTCAAAATTGCGAGCGCAACACGCAATGATGAAGACAAAATAAATTGCCCTCAGGAAAACGGCCTACGCAGCGTCGGTAGCGCTTTTAACAGCGAGGGGCTTTCTTCCATCTCCCCCAGTTTGTGCTGGA
>JAAELZ010000172.1 GCA_024226105.1 Pseudomonadota bacterium
GCGTTGTGGATTCTTCGCAAAATGCCTGGTTGGGATATTTCAAGGACACATTTTTCGATGATCAAGACTGTATATTTCGTCATTTCAACCTTTATGTCTGCGCATTCCGGTGAAGTCGGCCGGGTAATCCAGAGGAAGTCGGCCGCCTGTTCCGCTTGAAGCCGGCCACCCATTCCATTTCAAAGCGGCCGGTTGTCGGAGCGAAGCGACGCTGGTTTTTTTATAGATTACAAATTATTTGTTTCCAGTCAAATTGAATTTCTTTTTTCGCATAGAGTTGATGTGGTATAGTTAATGTGGACACTCCGAAAAGCATGTTATAAGAACCATCTTCAAGGAGGTGTCCAATGACCCAAAAACGAAAACAATATTCAAAGCAATTCAAGGTTGATGCTGTCAACCTTGTAACAGAACAGGGCTACAAAGTATCAGAAGCCGCTCGAAACCTTGGCATCCACCACAGCTCTTTGAGACGTTGGAAAAAGCAGCTTGAAACCGACGGCAACCAGGCTTTTCCAGGCAAAGGGAATTTGAGTCCTGAAAAGGAGGAATTATACCGGCTCCGTAAAGAGAACAAGCGGCTGCGAATGGAGCGTGAAATCTTAAAAAAAGCGACGGCCTTCTTTGTCAACGAATCGAAGTAAGATTCAATTTTATCCGGCAACAACAGAAGGCCTATCCCGTAACCGTTTTGTGCCGTGTTATGGGAGTTAGCCGGAGTGGGTATTACAAGTATCTTAAAACAAAGCGTGAGCATAAAATGGATCCTGATTTTGAGTTAATTGCCAAAGTTCGTCAAATACACTCCGATACCAGAGGCAGTTATGGTTCACGACGAATGAGCGGCCAGCTTCGGGAGGACGGCTACGATGTTGGACGATACCGAGCCCGGAGCCTGATGAAAAAAGCTGGTGTATCTGTAAAGCGCCGAAAGAAGTTTAAAATAACCACTGATAGCAATCACAATCAGCCGGTGGCTCCAAATCTATTGAATCGTCAGTTTGAAGTTGCCCGACCGGATACTATTTGGTGTTCCGATATAACCTATTTATGGACCCTTCAGGGCTGGTTATATCTGGCTGTTATCTTGGACTTGTACTCCCGTAAAATAGTGGGCTGGGCAATGAGCAATCGTTTGACGGCTCCCTTGGTTAAAGAAGCCTTGTCGATGGCCTACTTTCGCCGAAAGCCCAAAAATGGTTTAATCAATCACTCGGATCGTGGGAGTCAATATGCCGCTAACGAATACCAGAAACTATTAGGACAATACGGTATGGCCTGCAGTATGAGCCGGAAGGGTGACTGCTGGGATAATGCCGTAGTTGAAAGTTTTTTTCACTCCCTTAAGACCGAATGGATCTCTGATACTATTTATAAAACCAGAGACGAAGCCAGAAGTGATGTGATCAGGTATATCGAAATGTTCTATAATAGCCATCGTCTCCATTCATTCTTGGGGTATAAAAACCCAAATGGTTTTGAGAATAATTATTCTTTGGCAAAAGCCGCTTAACTGGGTGTCCTTTTTTACTTGACCAGATCACTAACCCCCTGTGTCAGGATAGTTGTCGCATGAATTAAAACCCGCTATAAGAGGGGGCAGGAGGAACAATCATGCGATATTCACCAGAACGTAAAGAAGCCGTGCTGCGCAAAATGATGCCGCCGCACAACCGAACGATCAGGGAACTTTCCAAAGAGGAACGGATCTCAGAGGCCACATTATACAACTGGCGGCAGCAGGCCCGTGATAAGGGGGTGCTGATGCCCGATGCGGATGCCGGTCCAGAAGGCTGGGCAGCACGGGACAAATTTGCAGCGGTTTTGGAAAGCGCTGCGTTCAATGAAGCAGAGTTAGCGGAATATTGCCGTAAAAAAGGAATATATCCGGAACAATTATCTCGTTGGCGAATTGCCTGTGAACAGGCCAACGACTGGGATCGTGAACGTAATCGAAAACTTAATAAAGAGCAGAAAAAAGATCGCAACCGGATTAAAGATCTCGAACGCGAACTACAGCGTAAAGATAAAGCCCTGGCTGAAACTGCGGCCTTGATCGTGCTGCAAAAAAAAGTAAAGGCGATCTGGGGGGACCACGAGGAAGAATGATCAGCGTCCCGGCTCGCCGTAAAATCGTTGAGCTGATCAACAAAGCTCGTAATGCCGGAGCTCGATTGGCGTCGGCGTGTAAAATCGTCGGTATCACTGCTCGCACGTATCAGCGCTGGACCCAGTGCGGCGATGTCAAAGAAGATGGCCGACCGCTCGCCAAACATCCGGAACCGGCAAATAAACTGTCGCAACGGGAAAAAGATCGTATTTTGGAAATCTGCCATAAATCTGAAAACGCAAGTCTTCCACCGAGCCAGATTGTGCCTCGCCTGGCCGACCAGGAGCAATACGTTGCCTCTGAATCCACCTTTTATCGAGTCCTTCACGAGGCAAAAGAACAGAATCACCGTGGCTATAGCCAGAAACCAGGCAAACCTGAACCACCGAAAGGCTATCGAGCTGACGGCCCGAATCAAGTTTGGACCTGGGATGTGACGTACCTGCACACACATATTCGAGGGATGTTCGTCTATTTGTACATGATCGTAGATGTATTCAGTCGAAAAATTGTGGGGTGGGAAGTCTATGCCCGGGAAAACTCCGAAAATGCAGCCATATTCATCCAAAAAGCTGTATGGTCCGAAGGTTGCCTGATCAATCCGCCGGTTCTGCATGCGGATAACGGTTCTGCGCAAAAAGGATTTACTCTGGTTGCCAAGATGCAGGATCTGGGAATCATTGCCTCGTACAGCAGACCCAGCGTGAGCAATGACA